>CAXBOF010000020.1:0-11677 GCA_963977205.1 uncultured Phycisphaera sp.
AGATAGAGCCGCTGGCCGCCCATGTCGCGTACCCGGTCCATCTCCTGAGCGAGCCGGCTGGAATGGGCCGAGAGCACAACGGGCAACGGGGCGGATCGGCGATCGCCCCAGTTGGCCGAGGAGGCCTGAGGGTCTAAGTCGATGATAGCGGTGTTGAGCCCAGCCTCGGCCGAGGCAACGGCGAGATGGACGGCCAGGGTGGTCTTCCCGGCCCCGCCCTTTTGGCTGATGATGGCGATGGTCTGCATGGTGCCCCTTCCTTGGTTCACGCGTGAACGTGTGCACACGCCAACACTTTACATGCTGCACACGATTTGTGAAGCAGCATCGGGTGTCTGGGTCATTTTCCTTGTGGATAAGGCTCTGGCGTTGGTGGGGGGGCGTATTCGAATCAAATCTCACCCATCAGTGGAACTATTCTAAAAACCGAGGCTGACCGCAAGGTTTGGTGTCTGTCAGATTGGCAGATCCGTACATCGTCCTGACATGTTGGGCAGGCAAGGAAGCTGTTCCAAGGCTCAGAATCGTGGTTCGGCCCTGGCACCACAAATGCATCTGAGATCGCATCACTCCCCGTCGTTCTCTCGGCGGCTTTCTGGACACCGCCGCCTATGAGCATGCACGCCTACGCCACCAACATACCTGGCAAACATCGCTTCGCGTTCGTACTCGCTGTTGCCGCCACTATCGTCGCGACGGGAGTGGGGGGGCTGCTGAGTCTTGTTGCGGGCTGGATCGGCATCACCGCCGGCAGTGTGTCGGCGATGGGCGTGTTTGGCCTTCTCTGGTGGTGGGTCGACAATCACCTCTGGAAGCACCCGTGGGCTCGGCGATTGCTGCTCGTTCCAGATCTCAACGGAGACTGGAAGTGCGACGCCCGGACCACGCTCAAGGGCTCCGAGCAAGTCGAGTGGCCCTGGGACGCGACCATCACCATCACGCAGTCCTGGTCGAAACTGTTGGTTCGCATGGGCCGGGGGCAGTCCGGTTCAAAGAGCCTCTCTGCGTCCCTCTACCACGAGGGCGATCGTTACCGCCTCATCTACCACTACCAGAATGACCCGAAGGCGGGAGAGCACCAGCTCAAGAAACACACCGGATTGACGGACCTGCTGTTCGCCAAAGACGTGAACAGTGCGGAGGGGCGGTATTTCACGGATGGCGATCGGCTGACGGTTGGCGAGATGACCCTCACTCGGATTGGAGACGAGCATGAACGTACAGCAGAGACTTGAGCGGCTTGCCGCACGACGGACGGACCCAACCATCTTCGAGGCTGCGGCGAAGAGCTACGAGAGCTACCGCACTCTCGATGTTCCCGAAGCGATTCGCTACATCGTCGGCTCGATGCAGCCGATCGACGTTCGCTACACAGAACGGACGATCGAGCAGGGGCGACGTGTCCGAGACCAGCTCAAAGATCGTCTCGAATCCGGTGTTGAATATCGGTTCCAAGGCTCTGTGTTGAACGACACGCATATCAAGCATCACAGCGATATCGACCTGCTCGTACTCGTCGAGAAGTTCAGTTTTGTGAAGAAGCCTCTCGAACCCAAATACCCGTACCACGGCGATACCGTGCAGGATCTAAGAGACCTCCGTAAGCAGACGCGCGAGGCGCTGGAAACAGCTTATCCGGCGGTGGAAATCGATGATTCCAAGTCCAAGTGTATTGAACTGAGCGGCGGGAGCCTCGCTCGCAACGTCGATGTGGTGCCGGCAGCTTGGTACGACACCCTCGAATACGACCGGACCGGCGAAGAAATCCATCGTGGGGTGAAGATCTTCAACAAATCAGATGGCAGCTTCGACGCGAACTACCCATTCAAGAACGCCGCAGAGATCGACGCGAAGGACCGGCGCTGCGGTGGCGGGATGCGGAAGGCTGCGAGGTTCATGAAGACGCTGAAGGCCGACTCTGACGTGATCAAGCTTTCAAGCTACGACCTCGCTGCCATCGCTTGGAACATGCCTGATTCCTCTCTCAACTACGAGATGCCGTGGGATCTGAAAATCTTCTACGGATGCCGCGACTTCGTGAGCCGGCTTGTCGATGACGCCGACTTCCGGGATTCGATCTGTGTCCCAGACGGATCACGACTCGTGTTTTCCTCCGGGCACGCGACGGCGGACGGGGCTAGATCGCTTCTCGCTGAAATGGATGAGCTGGCTAGCCAGATGTCGCGCAGCGTTGAGGCTAATGTGGCGCGCGAACTGAAGCCGAGCGTTCCTGAGATCCCGATCCACTATCCCGAGATCGTGGCTCATTCGCGGATCATGGTGTGAGACACCCCATGCCGGCGGCAGAGTGCCCGAAGCCTCGGCCGAGCGAGCTTGATCCAAGATGGTTTGAGCCATCGCCGCTTCTTCGCCCACCGCTCGTAGAGCAGGGCGGATCGGTCGTCGAGAAAGCACTTCACCGCCAGCAACCACCACCGGCGACCTTTGGTCCAGCCGGTGTTCGATGAGCTGTTGTGCTCTTTGAACCTCCGTCTGATGTCGTTGGTGTACCCGCAGTAGATCTCGCCGCGTTCGCTGAGCAAGAGGTAGCAGTAGAAGCGGGGGAGCCGTCGCATCGGTCTCGTCACCCGC
The DNA here is from genome assembly GCA_963977205.1 of uncultured Phycisphaera sp. GTDB lineage: Bacteria > Planctomycetota > Phycisphaerae > Phycisphaerales > UBA1924. The sequence goes on from CAXBOF010000020.1 coordinate 2,593, forward strand.
TGGGCCCTGGTCGCCCGCCCCCAAGAGTCCGGGGCGATCCAGAGCTGGCGCGAAGGGCGTCGTTCCAGTCGCATCCGACCACCGGCGGCTGATCGCTTCTGAAGGTGAGGTCGTCGCGGCCGAGCCGGCGAAATAAATCCTCGAGGACGCTCACATACTGATCGCCGGCTTCGTCTCTATCAACAGCGGCGATCACCATTGAGCCGGGCGGCATCTTGCTCATGGCCTGCTGAAGCAGCCTGGGCTGCTCGTCGTTGAGCCCGCCAGAAAAACTGAGAAAGCGTGCCCTGTCGTACCCTGCGATGACACCATATGAGAGAGCGTCGATCGCCGATTCGGCGATGACCAGCTTCAGATCACGCTCATCGGGCACGGTGCAGAAGATCCCTTTCCTGCCGCCCTTGGCAAAGCCGATGAAGCCGTGGTTTCTCGCCTCCCAGCCGCACAGACCAGAATCGTCGTAGTGGGGGAAGATCGCGTTGCTGCGTTCGTCGATGCGCAGACGCTCGGCGAGGAATGGCTCGGCCAGGATCTCGGGCGGGATGCCTCGGACCTCGCACAGGTATGGGTGATGGGAACCGAGCGGGCTGAAGCCGGCGTATCGCGCCTGCACGCCCAGGATGTCACGCTCGATGGGCTGAAGGCTCGGGAGCATGCGGCTCTGCTGCAAGCCCGCCGCCGCGTGCAGCGGTGGGGGGGCTGAACCAGCTCCATCAAGAAACGGCCGCAGAGACCGTCTCACGTCGCCCAGGCTGCCGCCCCGGCGCTGCTGCCAGAGATCGATCGCCGAGCCGCCGCCGTGGCCTCTAACGGCACAGAAGACGAAGTGGCCATCGGAGGCCAGCCCGATGAGGATGCGTGTGCCGTCCGGGTGGTCCATGCACGTCGAGCCGCGTGAGGTCTTCTGCGGGTTGATCGCAAAGCCAAGCTCTGCCGCGATGATCCGCAGATCACAGCGTTTGATCAGTTCAAGCTCTGTGGAACGATCTGGCATGCTTCAACGTATCAGATCTCTGAGCGGCGGTACAGGGCGCTGGTAGGCTGAAGATTGGCCAGAGAGGCGAGAGCGATGTTCTTGAGCGAGATGACACATATCGACGATCCCAGGACGAGCGTGTACTGCCGGGCCGCAGAAACGGCCATGCTGCTGCGCGAAGACCTCTTGCGGTGCGCGATTGAGGACCATATCGACCAGTCGGGCCTCGGCAGGGTGCGGGACTGCCTTGGTGGCGAGAAGCGTGCGGCGACGATCATGAGCAACATGCTCGCCAAGCTGTGGAGCCCAAAGCTCGAGCGGAGCAATCCGGGATCGATCGTTGTGCTGGGCGCGGCGGCCAACACGCTGCAGAAGCTGTATATCCCGTCGGCCGCCGGAGACACGATCCCCGTACAGCGCGACAGCTATGGCGGCATCGAACAGATCGAACCGACGTTCTATCGCCCGTGCGACGGCAGAACGATTTCCGTGTGTGTCGATGGGATCAGGTTCAACGATTTCGGTATGAATGGCGCGCACATGTACGCGCTCAATATGCTGCACAGGCTCCCGGAGAATGCAGGGGGTGCCCGGTATAACACATCTGTCCGGACGGTTATCCGTGACATTGGATACAACCCTGTTGACAAGGGTGATCCCCGACCGTTCGAGGCACCGATTGCGCTCAGTGTAGTAATCGCGTATCCATCGCGTAATGGGAACTACGACTGCATGCGTGCCGGCTTGCACTTCGAGGAGAGCGGGGACCGCGTGAACAACATATGGTTTAAAGTCAGCGATCTCGGGCAGGCCCTGATCGTCCACCCGGAGGCGACGCGGTCGTTCTATCGCGGTCTTGGAGTACTTGGTTGCGATGCCGCCTAGCGCAAAGAAAACATCGAAACGCAAAGCATCGACGCGCAAGGCGTCGGATCTGGTGCCGGCCTTCCGGTTCATCCTAAACACCGCCGGCCAGCCCGAAGGAAAGGCCGAGTCAGTCGGAGACGAGCCCGCGGATCTCGGCAGGTATGTGGATCTGCTGAGTGTGCTACGGGGCGTACTCGATCGTGGGCATCGGTCGCACGGCCTGTCCGACTGTGAGCTTGTCGTACGCGTGCGCGGGTCAACATGGACTTCCGGCGATGTGCAAGAAGCCGTGGATGATGTCGTCGATCGGGCGTCCGAAAGACCCGGCAAAGAAATATCCGCTCGTGGTGGAAAGTCTCTCCGGCTCACGCTGCGTTGGCATCCTCTTGTGCTCGCCGGCAGACCTGTGTCATACTGGAGGGACGTGCTCAATCAGCTTCTCGCGGCACTCCCTGGGGCCTACCGCGAGATCAGAGACCGCCCCGACAAGCAGAACCGCGACCTGAGCAGGGTCGAGGCGAAGATGGCCGAGTTGATCGAAGCTCTGGAAAGTGCCGGTCTTGCGGCGGGACTCCCTGTTTCGCTGACACTTGGAGAGTTTCTGGGTACACCAACATCTACGGCGGTTCAGCGATTTACCCCAGAAGACCTCGCGGTGTTGTTCGCCGATGCGGCAGGTAAAGAGTTTCAAGACTTTGAGTCCATGAAACTCTTCAGCAAAAGCGTGAACCTCATCCTTCGTGCGCATGGCTGCAAGATTTCATCGCCCGACCTGGATTTCAACGGGCATCTCGTGCCGACTTCCCCGCGATCGAAGTCTGGATACTTCCAGCTTCAAGGCGGGCCCGGCACCGCCAAGAGTCTGGGTGGCGGCAACTTGCGACTCCCGGACGGCCTTCACATAGTGAAATCGTAGAAATAATTCCGGGAGAACAGGGAACCCCTCCGCCGGAAGGTATGTATATACACACACAAGGCCACTGGCCAGCATATCGATGCACGCCATGGCCAGCAAAGGTCGAAACGAATTACAGATTGGAGCGAATCATGAGCAAAAAGATTGAGTACGAGCGCAAGGGTACAGCGATCCAGACCCGGCCGATCTACGGCCCGAAGGACAAAGATTCCTTCGGTACGAAGGTCGCCGAGTTCGTCGGCGCGTGCATCGCCATCGTCGTTGTCGGTGCCATCATCCTCGCGATTTTATGAAAGGACGTGAATGAGCCCCCTCCGCGCGAAAGCCCGGGGTGGGGCGTTTTCATCTGAGGATATATCAAAGGAGAAGAGCAATGGCAACGGTGATCGCCTCGGGTAGTCGCGGAAAATCACGCAAGAACGGCGGCCCATCGAAAGAGGGGAGCAATGCCAGCCGAACCGGGAGGTACGCGCTGATGCTGCTCAGCGCCGGCGTTGCCCAGCCGATGCTGGCCATGATCTACTTCTTCGAGTGGGGCCAAGATCACACCTGGATACTCGAGAACCTTCTGGTGGTGCCAATCGGATATGCACTGATCGGGGTGGCGATGCTCGTGATCAATTTCATGACCATGCAGCCGTGCCGCAGTGGAGCTCGGCCGTTGCTCTCTGGTGGTGGCGTGGCAACCGCGTTTATATACATCCTGCTGACGCTGTTCTGGGGAACCCCGCTTATCACGTTGACCTCGTGGGACACCGCGATCGGGGCCGGTGTTTTCGATGAGAACGACCCGTTCGGCCTGGGCTGGAATCTCGATGATCCGGCCAATGACCCGCCACCACAATACAGGGGCTGGTGATGAAGACGCGAAAGCTCTGCACGATCGCGAGCGCGCTGCTCTCTGGGGTCCTAGTGATGATCTTGTTGGTGCAAGAGGAGTAGCAGCGATGACCGTGATACATGTTGGAAAATGTAGAGTGTGCAAACGAGAGAATCGGGGAATGGACTTCGGTAACGGCTTCGGACCAAAATACTGCTATAGCTGTGGACGACGCAAGCCCATCGTGACGGCATCTGGTGTGATCTCGTTTTTGGTCTTTCTGGTGATTCTGGTGTTGATCTAGGCCATGTTCATACGACGAACCGTGAAGCGAAGCCGGCGCACTGATGTGCTGAAGGGTCTGCCGCGTGGCGGCGGCCAGCAGAACCCCAAGGCGAGCATCTCTCGCTTTCCAACCGCCCAAGAGCTGCTCGAGGATCACGGCCTGGCGATGGACCCGAGGCGGAGCCGGGGCGAGATCCCGCTCGGCCTGATCGGTGCGGTGATGGATGAGAGCGGGCCGAAACCTGTGGCCATCGACGGCACCTGGATCGGGCGCAAGACGGACCAGTCTCTCATAATTTTTGGCCCCCCGAGGGAAGACAAAGGCCGCGCCTTCGCTCTTTCTGCGTCGGCGTCGTACCCGTTCGGATATGTTGGCGTCGACCCCAAGGGGGATGTCGCATCGGCTGTTGCAGAAATTAGGCACAAACGATACGGCCAGGACCAGGTCGTGCTGGACGGTTTTAACACCACGCGGGGCATCGATCACTTCAAGCGCGGCTGCAACCCGATGGCTCTGGCCGAGGGCCGCGACCTCGACGGCAAGGTGCAGATCGCTCTGCTGATCGCCGATGCGATCGTGCCTTCAACCACTGTGAACAACACGAACTCGCACTGGGATGAAGCGGCTCAGACGCTCCTGTTTGCGGTGCTGCTCTTCGTCATGCTGGATGACGAGTTCGAAGGCCGGCGAGATCTTGTGACGGTCCACAAGCTGATCACGCGGAAGCTCGAGGACGGGCTGAAGGATGCCGTGCTCGGGTGCGAGCTCGCCGATGGCATGATCGCCGAAGCCGCCAGCGAGCACTTCGATCGCGAGGACCGCGAGCGCTCGGGTGTGAACTCAACGCTGCGGCGTCACATGCGGTTCATGTACTACCCGGCGATCCGGCGGATGCTCGAGGCGAAGGACTGCCCGCTCGCCGAGCTGCCAAAGGGCAAGATGAGCGTGCATGTCTGCCTGCCGGCGATGCAGATGGGGCCGTGTGCCGGCTTCATCCGGCTGATCCTGAACTCTGCATTCGGCGTGTTCGAGATGAACGAGGACCGCGGAGGGTTTCAGGATCACACCAGCGGTCACAGGTGTTTGATTTTAGTCGACGAGTGCGCCGTGCTCGGTAGTTGCAAGCTAACAGAAGCCGCTGCGCAGCTTCCTGGCCTTGGGATTTTACTCGGAACGGTGTGGCAGTCTTATGCCCAGATCATCGCTACCCAGGGCAAAAATTCAGACACTTTCCTCGCCTCGGCCGGCACCTGGATCGTCTTTGGTGCCCGTGACCCGTCAACGCTCGATCTGCTCGAGAAGAGCATGGGCTCCACGCTCGTCTACATGCCCAGTGAGCGCACGCCCACGCTCGAGAGCGCAATCAAGCATGGGGACGCGGGCTCAAGCCTGGCTCTGAGCACACACCCGTTGATGAGCAAAACCGAGATCGCCAACCTGATCCACCGCGACAGCCCGAAAGGACGGATGCTGGTGTATCTCTCGGGCATCGGATGGGTGATGCTCACACGCGGGTACGCGGACAAAGAGCGGCATCTTCTCGAACTGTTCGGAAAGTCGAGCTGATGCTCGGGGAGCGTCGCACCTGGAACGGCTGGCCTCGGGTCAGAGCCGAACGCGGGGCGTTCGTGATACGTGGCCGCTGCGTGACGGTCGAGCGTTGGCTGTGGCTCCGAAGAGCGATGCACTGCATTGTCGTAGTGGGGGGGCTCACTCTGATGGCGACGTCGCTGCTCGGGCTGTACTGGTCTTTAGTGATTTACTCGCCCTTGCGAGATGTCGCCTTAGCGATGGCGGCGGTGCGGAAAGTATCGGTGTGGCTGTTCGTTGTGCAGTTCCCAGAGCTCGGCCGGGCGGTGTGGTTCGTGCCAGGCCAGATCGATTGGCACATGCTGTGCGTCTCGCTGGCGCTGCTGCTCTTCCGTCGCCACGTGGCCGGCCTCATGGCCCGTCTGGTCGATCCGTTCATCAAGACGGGCTTCACCATCCGCATCAGCCGCGACTCGATCAGGGCTCGGGCTGGTCTGCGTCGCACGAAGATCGATCGACGGCTGGCGCCCGCGGCCCCGCGTCTGACCTCGGCCGATGAATACTTCGTGAGCAACGCCCAAGAGATCATCAAGAAGTGGCCCGGCGTGCACAAGAATCAGCCGCCGGCGATGCTGGAGATCACGACCAACTTCGGTCGTCATCGCATGCTGTTCTGCCGACGCGCTGACCAGGCCGAAGCGATCGTGGCGGCGTGCCGTCGGGCTCTCAATGAGAGCTCGACAAACAAAGTTCAGTTCTAGACATTCTGTACTATTTCGATCTGAGACACGACCTATTATCGTGCAGACGTATGGATGATAAAGACTTGCCAATCCCATCACCCGATGCCGATGGGGCCATTGAAGAGGTGGCCTCAAGGATCGCTGAAAGCGCGTCTACTCGCAAGCAGAGAATCACCAAGAAGTTCCTGATCGCCGCGCTGGGGTCGATTCCCTGGATTGGCGGGCTCTTATCTGCCGGGGCGGAGATCCGCGGCGATGAGGCCGACGTGGAAGCAGACGATCTTCGTACGCAATGGCTCCATGAGCATCAGAGGAAGTTGGAAGAGCTCGCAAAGACTATCCAGCACATTCGAGATCGATTCGAGAGCATCGGCGAAGAGGTCGAGGAGCGCATCCAGTCACCTCAGTATCTCGCAATCGTTCGCCAGGCATTCAAAGCCTGGGACAACGCGGAAACAGATGACAAGCGGCAATTCGTCGCCAATATCGTCGCCAACAGTGCCGGAACCCGCGTGTGCACCGATGACGTGGTCCGGCTGTTCATATCGTGGCTTGATACCTATCACGAGGCGCACTTCGCCGTGATCCGCGAGCTCCATAACAACCCTGGGTCCACGCGGTTTGGCATCTGGTCTGAGATCTATGGCGATCTGCCTCGCGAGGACAGCGCAGAAGCCGACTTGTACCGCATGATGATCCGCGATCTCAGCACGGGTGGCGTGATACGCCAGGCCCGAGACACGACAGAAACAGGTGAGTTTGTGCGTAAGAAACCGGCACGCCGTCGTGGTCCGAGCCCGCGCACGATGGAGTCATCGTTCGAAGATTCAAAGCCTTACGTGCTCACCGAGCTCGGCAGGCAATTCGTCCACTACACCTTTATGGGTGATGTCCAACGATTGGAGAACACTGATGAGTGATTTCAAGAAAGGCGATACCGTGCGGCTGAAGAGCGGCGGGCCACTGATGACCGTAGTAAATACTGGAGACTACGGTCCCACCGGTCCAGAAGACGGTGTCGCTTGCGCGTGGTTCGATGGCAAAACACCGATGGAAGAAGTGTTCGTCGGCGCAGCGTTGGAAACCGATGATGGCGGCCCAAGCGTTTCGCGAGTCGTACGAGGCTGAGCCTGTCTGTCGTGGCTTCTTGAGACGGCGAGAATATCTCAGTCCTAGAGGCCCCGGCCGGTGTCGTCGCGACCGCGATCCTTGCCCTTGTCGCGGTCCTTGCGGGCGTGGTAATCGCGGAGCTCCTGACCCGATGTCCGATCATCGAGCAGCGGGCGTCTCTTCGGCCGCTCCGTCTCTTGTTCGAGTTCTACGGTCCACGCCGCCCGCCGATCGATCCCGCGTTGCCGCCATTCGGCTCGGAGTTTGGCGTTCTCGAGCCGATGCTGGACGCTGAGCGTTTGTCGCTCAAGCAGATAGCCCCGCCGCTGGTCCCGCACATGCTGCATCGCGGCCCGCTTGGCGGTCTGAACCGCCTCGCGTTCGTCGCGTCGCTGCTCGAGCCACAGAGCCCGTTCTTTGGGGAGCTGCTGCTTCCTGAATCGCTCGATACGGGCGGAGCTCGATGTCACCACATCGAAGGCTTTCTGGAGCACACGCGGGCGTCTGCGGTGGTCCCACAGGCCGGTGAGATTCAACGTCTTGAAGGCGTTCTTGGCACGCCCAAACAGCCTGTCCTCATCGGCGGCAAATGCCTCGGCGTCCCGATCGACGGCCTCGTAGAAGCGGTCCCACCTGGCCGCGTAGCTGTCACGCACACGCTTCTTGGCGGCCATCACCGAGCGGCGTCCGTCCTCGATGATCTTCGTGCGTGCCGCCTTGTTCCTGGCGTCGAGCTCATCGCGGCGTTTCTCGTGTGAATTGGCGAGCTGCTCGCTCTTGCGGGCGAGACGATCATCGGCCCTCTTTTGCTCGCTCTGGACGCGATCGAAGGCGGGATGGTCTTGGTTCGCACGCTCAAGCTCGAAGATGTGCCGGGGCTTGTGTTTCTCAGCGGTAACGTACTCTCCGCGATCACGCCGCTTGGTGTTCGTGCGACGCTTCGGGCACCGGATCTGCCCGGCATCGCGCTCCAGTTTGAGAGCCCATCTGGACAGCTTCAGTTGGTCGTGGCTGGTCGGGAGCTTGCGGCCCGTCTCGGGGTGCACCATCTGCACGGCGATGTGAACGTGCGGGTGCTTCTCGTCATTGTGGCAGACGATCACGGCCTGGTGCTCGTCTGCGAACTGACGCCACGGCCGCTTCTTGCTCTTGCCCTTGCCGAGCACCTTCATCGAGGCGACGGCCGCTCCCATCATGGCCTCTTTGGTGAGCCCCTCGGACTCGTCCTCGGCCCATGACAGGGTGTAGTGCATCACGTAGCCCTCGGTGGGCCGGCCAGCGAGCGATACGCCCGCACGACGCTTGATCTCGTTCTGATTGAGAGCGGTCGCTGTCATCACGCGGGCGGCCACCTTCGGGTCTCGGGTGGCGAGGTTCCTGGTCTCGGCCCAGGCGACGCGATCCGACGAATCCGAGCGGCCCTTGTCGTGCACCAGATACGACACGAGGCCCGACATCGAGCGGCCTTTGGTGGTGTGAATTCTACAGATCATCGCCGGCCTCATCGTGTGCAGTGAGCCGCTCAAGAAGCTCCTCGACCTCACGGCCGATCGCTTCCCAGTACTTCACGAACGAACGATCCATGTGGACCGAGGCGGCGAGCTGGTTAACGTTGACACCCACGCGGTTGACGGCATCGATCAGCTGCGGATCGATCCGGCGAGCATCGCCCACTGCGGTCGGCACCACGTAGCCAAGAGCACGTCGGCGGACGTATTCAGAGACGCTGAGACCGGCAGCATCGGCCTGGGCACGGACATATTCGAGCTCCTGCTCGGTCGTCCGCATGACGGTAACCGCTGAGCGTTTCTCGGTGCTGTCCAGGGCTGGGCGTCCC
>CAXBOF010000021.1:0-11631 GCA_963977205.1 uncultured Phycisphaera sp.
CAAACTGCACACTCCGCAACATCCGCGCCTGGGCCTCAGGTGTCGACGGCTCAAACGCCAACAATCCGTTCGTGTTCTTCGCTTACGGCAACGTCCCAAACGCCAATCACCTCGGCGAGGACCTCACCTTCCACGCCTACCCGCTCCTGGGCACCGACGGCGCGCCGATCTACACCACATTCCTGCCAAAACTCGGGCTCTCACACCCGGCATATCAAGCGGGTAGCCAGCTTGGCGGCCTGCTCTGGAGACGGTGCAAGCTCTTCTCCTATGAGGACGACATCGAAAGCAAGCACGACATCAGCATTCTCTACGGCGGCAACAGCGTCGTCGCCACTGGTGTGCCCGCGTACGACCCCAATGATCCGGACGATTACCACGTCGTCGTCGAAGACTCGTACTTCGAGGGCTCCAGCGCGGTCCCAACGGGAAACATCCGCTTCGAAAGGTGCGTCTTTGCGCCGGGCGATTCAGAGTTACTCAACGAGTACCGCGCGACAATCGAAGACGGTTTGTGGATGCGTTCGTGCATGCTTGAAATTGGCAAGGACAGTGCTGCGGCGTCTTCGACGTTTTTCAAACTCGAGGACACCGCCCGTGTCCATCTCGAGCTCTGCACCATCCACGCCGAGCACGACGACCCGGTCAAGCACGTCTTCCGCACGTCCTACGGCTCGGTCATCGCCAAGCAGACGGTCTTCAGCACGCGAGAGCCGAGCACGATCATGCTGATCTGGCCCGCGGCCTGGGACGACACCGCAGCGGTTCACGAGTTCGACCATGTGTACTACGCGGGCCCCCTGACGACCGCAGCCCACGCTTGGGCGGCTCCTCGCTCGCAGTCGTGGTGGCAAAGCACGATGGACCCCAGCGGCGTCTTCGCAGAAGCAGCCGAGTTCGTCGAGCCAGAAGCCGGCAATCTCAGGCCCGTTCCAGGCTCGGCGTTATACCTCGCCAAGTCCGCCGAGCCGGTGCCCGAGCTGGTCGGCCTCCTGGACATCGACGGCAACGCGTACAGCCGAAGCTACGGCTCATTGCAGACACCCTGCCCGGCCGACACGAACCGCGACGGCATCGTCTCGCCGGCCGACTTCTCCGCGTGGGTGGCCGCTTTCAACACGAAGGCCCCCGAGTGCGACACCAACGGCGACGGCTCGTGCTCGCCGGCCGACTTCTCCGCGTGGGTCGCGGCCTTCAATCGCGGCTGCTGAGCGTTATACGCCTGCGGGCTTCACCCAATTCGATATTGCCTGTATCCTTCCTGCTCAACCACGCACGAAGGACACTCGCCCATGCGCACCATCGCGATCACCCTCTCGCTCCTGACGAGCCTCTGTACGCTCACTGCCTGCGCCCAGCAGCGGGTTGGCAGCACGCTCCACATCGACGCGACCGACCTGCCAAAGCTCCTGCTGACAGCCCGCCAGACCATCCCGCTCGACGGCGCGCAGCGTGGCACGGAACTGGCGCTCTGGTACCCCAAGTGGGTCCCGGGCTCGCACGCGCCGGGCGGACCGATCCAGAACATCGCCGGCTTCTCCATCGCCGATCAGGACGACAACCCTGTCAAGTGGACGCGCACGCCGGGCGAGGTCTACCGCTTCATCGCGCACGTACCAAAGTCCGCCAGCGAACTCAACATCGATTTCAGATACATCACCAACCAATCCGCATCCAACTCTCACGGCCTCGATTCTTTTGGCGCAGCCGACATCGGGCTGATCAGCCCCAACACCGTCCTCGTCTATCCCGAGGGCATCAACGACGGCCAGTGGATGATCGAAACCACGCTCACGCTCCCCGAGGACTGGAAGGCCGCCTGCGCGCTCGAAGCGGTTGAGAACGAAACGGATGCGGATTACGCGTACGCCCCGACGTCCATCCGCATGCTGATCGATGCGCCGATCATGGTCGGGCGATACTACAAGCAGTTTGAACTTAACGAGGAGGGTGTCGATGCCCCGCCCCACCGCCTGCACGTCTTCAGCGAGATGCAGTCGGAAGTCGACATCCACCCCGAGGTGCTCGCCGGCTACCAGCGCATGGTGACACAGGCCGCCCTGCTGTTCGGCAGCCATCCGTTCCCCTCGATGGACATCCTGCTGGCGACCACCAACCAGCTCGGCCGCAACGGCCTCGAGCACCTGCGCAGCACCATGAACATCATCCCGCTGGGCACGCTGGATCACCCCGACCACCTCACAGGCTGGGACCAGATGCTCATCCCGCACGAGTACGTCCACGCCTGGTGCGGCAAGTACCGCAGACCAGACGCCATGGCCACGACCGATTTCCACACACCCAAGGGCACCGAACTGCTCTGGGTCTATGAGGGCATGACGCAGTACATGGGCGAACTGCTTGAGATCCGCGCGGGGCTCGGGTCGATCGAGGACTACCGCTGGAGCCTGCTCAACCGCTACCGCAGCGCCAGGCTCAATCAGGGCCGAGATTGGCGCCCGCTGGCCGACACGTGCTCGGCCTCGCACACGCTCCGCGGCGGGAGCGCCAGTTGGGGCGACCTTCGCCGCGGGCAGGATTACTACTACGAGGGCGCCCTGATCTGGATGGAAGCCGACGCGATCATCCGTATCGAGACCGACGGTGCCAAATCGCTCGAGGACTTCGCCCACGCCTTCTTCCGCGCCGATGAGCCGACGGACGACCCCAACCCCTACAGCCGAGCCGACGTGATTAATCACCTGAATGACGTTGTCGAGTACGACTGGGATGCGTTCGTCACCGAGCGCGTCGATGACGTCACGGGCAAGCCGCTGGCGGGCGTCGAGCGATTGGGATACTCGATCCAGTACACCAACGAGCCGCCCACCGGCCCCGATCGGGCACGCATCGACCCGCTCGATGCGCGCGACTCGCTGGGCATGTCACTCTCGGGTGATGGCTCGATCCGCTCGGTCATCCTCGGCTCGCCGGCCGACGAGGCGGGGCTCGCGCCGCGCATGAAAGTTATGGCCATCGATGACTACACATGGAGCAGGCAGCGGTTTGCGGACCTGATGGCGACTTCGGGCAGCAAGGGCTCCATCAAGTTCACGATCGTTTCGGGCGACCGGCTCAGCGACGTGACCATCACCTATGACGGCGGCGTCAGCCCGGTGCGCGACTTCGACCTGCTCGCCGAGATCATGAAGGCCCGATAAACACCCGGCCAACAGCCGATGATTTCATGCAGGGTCGAGTCGGAACGGGGTGGAAAACAATTAGGGAATTCTCCTGACATCTGATCTATATCCAACAGGGTTGGGTGACGATGACACAATCGCATGGGAGAAAGCCCCGGACATCTCGGCGATCTGTGTGCATCGAAATCGGCCGCTCATCCGGTGCGTTGGCGTCTGCTTTCTTGGATCGCGGCGTTGGCTGTTCTGGGTGCGATCAACGCCTGGGTGCACGCCGACCGCGCCAGCACACAGAACAGGCTGCTCTGCGTTGCGGGCAAGGCGCGAGAGCATGAATCGCACAGCCAGCTCGTCACGACACGCTGCCTGGCGCTCTCGCAGGGATTGGCTACAAACCTGCAAGAGGAGCAGGAGCTTCTGGCCCAGCTCTGGCAGCAACTGCATGAATGGGAGCTCTCGCACGCCCAGCTCAGCCGGGCCGCCGCACTTTCGGAATTTCCACTTGATAGAGACTACACCAATTCCCACGCGCGGATGCACGCGGTCGCGACCGCCTTTGCGCACCAGATCGTCACCGCACCAAATCCCGTCGACACCGAACTCTTGGCCCGCGACCTGCTCATTCAATCCGACGAACACACGATCGCCAACGAACAACTGATCGAACGAGCCGTCGCCTCTGCGGAACAGACCGACCCGGCTTCCGCGTTCATTCGTGGCGGCAGCATCTTCGCGGTCATCCTGATTCTCTATCAATTCATCAAGGACAGCCTCCGCCAAACATCGCAGAAAAGCCAAGCCTTCCGCGAGCTCGAGGACCTCTCGAGTCGGCAGCAGCGGCTTCTCGCGACCATGGGACACGAGCTCCGCACACCGTTGGCCTCAATCCTGGGTAATGCAGAGCTCCTGGGGATCGATAATCCCGAACAGCACGACGGCCAGCGCCGGGTGCGCACCATCCGCCAGAACTGCAACCACCTCATCGGCCTGATCGACGGCTTCCTCGGTGAGACGTGCGCACAACAAAGCATCTCCGGCAACGTGCTCTCGTGTGTACGCATCGCCGATGTCGTGCACGAAGCTGTCGAGATCTGCCAGAACCACGCCGACACCAAAAACATCGAGCTCCTCGTCGCCGCCGACAGCCGGGCCCCGGAATGGATCATCACCGACCCGCTCCGCCTCCGCCAGATCCTGCTGAACCTCCTGGGCAACGCGGTCAGACACACCGACAAGGGCCACGTCCGAATCACGTTTGAGGGCGGCTCGGGCCTGGCCGGCGAGCCCGTTCTCATCCGCGTCGCCGACACAGGCTGCGGCATCTCGCACGACGAGATCGAACGCATCTTTGAAGCCAGCTATCAATCACCCCACGCGGACTATGTCGGCACAGCGGGACTCGGCCTGGCGATCAGCCGTGAGCTGGCAACGACGCTCGGCGGGAGCATCAACGTCACGAGCCGACTGGGCGTGGGCAGCGAGTTCGTGGTCTCGCTGCCAAGGCACCTCTCCTTCGTGGTCGACAATGCCCGGCCGCAAGCAGCCCCGGTTGCCAGCCCGGTCAGGCCGTTGGAAGGCAAGACGATCATGCTCGCCGAGGACGACATCGATATCCAGCACGTGGTCGGTGCGCATCTGCGGCGGGCAGGCGCGGATGTCATCATCACCGGCTCGGGCCGGACACTGATCGATCACTTCACAGGCAACAACGCAGCGCCCGATCTGCTGCTCGTCGACATCCACCTCGAAGATACCAGCGGCATCAACGCCACGCGCACACTCCGAGAGCGTGGTGTCACGATCCCAATCCTCTCGCTCTCGGCGAGCGACACCGCCGAAGACCGGGCAGCCTGCCACGCCGCCGGCTGCGACGCCTACCTCACCAAGCCCATCGACGCCGAAACCCTCGTGAACATCTGCACCACATGGTCGGAAGCCACCCCGCAGGCGGCCTAATTGCGCACGTGAATCAGCGCGTGTGTTCTCGAAAGACTACTTCTTCTCAAACACCACGCTCTGCCCCTCAACACCCACCACCACCGTGTCCCCCGGGCCGAACTCGCCGGCCAGGATCTTGCTCGCCAGCGGGTTCTCGATCCGTTGCTGAATGGTCCGCTTGAGTGGGCGCGCACCAAAGGCCGGGTCCCAGCCCTCGTTGGCGACGAGCAGCTTGGCCTCTTCGGTGACCGTGATCTCCATTTCGCGGTCCTCGAGGCGCCCGCGCAGATGCTCAAGCTGGATGTCCACGATCCGCGTGAGCGCTTCCTTGCCGAGGCGATGGAACACCACCGTCTCATCAATACGGTTGAGAAGCTCGGGCCTCATAAAGCCCTGGTGCACGTCGAGATTCAGACGGGCGCGGAACTCGTCGCCATCTGATCCTTGTGAGCCGGCTAGATCGGCGCCCGGGCCGCGACGAACCAGGTCGCGCACCGCAGCCTCGATCTCCCAGTCCTCAGCGCCGGCCTCGGTCATCTCCTGGATCTTCTGCGAGCCGATGTTGCTCGTCATCACGATGATCGTGTTCTTGAAATCGACCGTGCGTCCCTGCCCGTCCGTCAGTCGCCCGTCGTCGAGCAGCTGTAAGAGCACGTTGAACACGTCGGGGTGCGCCTTCTCGATCTCATCGAGCAGCACGACCGCATAGGGACGGCGCCTTACAGCCTCGGTCAGCATGCCGCCCTCTTCGTAGCCCACGTACCCCGGGGGCGCGCCGATCATGCGCGACACCGCGTGCTTCTCCATGAACTCGGACATATCGATGCGCACCATCGCGTCTTCGGTGTCGAACAGGAACTCGGCCAGCGCTTTGCACGTCTCCGTCTTGCCCACGCCCGTCGGCCCGAGGAACAGGAAGCTGCCGATGGGTCGGTCCGGATCGCCGAGGCCAGCCCGGCTTCGGCGCACCGCATCCGCCACCGCGCGCAGCGGCTCGTCCTGCCCAACCACGCGCTCGCGCAGGTGCTCTTCCATCTTCAGCAGTTTGTCGCGCTCGGATTCAACCAGACGCGAAACCGGGATCCCCGTCCACCGCGAGACGATGTCGGCGACCTGCTCGGCGTCTACCTCCTCCTTGACGAGGGCGTCGCCCGTCGCCGCCCGCTCATCGAGCCGGGCCTCGGCCTGGGCGAGCCCAGTCTCCAGTTCGCGCATCTCGCCGTATTGCAGGCGTGCCGCCGTCTCGAGGTCTCCGCGACGCTGGGCCTGTTCCAATTCGATTCGCTTGGCATCGATCTGCTCCTTGATGCTCTTGACCGCGTCCAGGTCCTTCTTCTCGATCTCCCACCTTGCCGTCAGCGTCGCGTTCTGCTCGTTGAGTTCGCCAAGCTCTCGCCCGATGCGTTCGAGCTCGCGCTTGTTCGCCTCGTTGGCGTCACTTTCTTTGCTCTCGATGCGGAGCGCCTCGCGTTCCATCTCCAGCTGCATGATCTTCCGCCGAAGCTCGTCCATGGCCGTCGGCATGGAGTCGTTCTCGATGCGGAGTCGGCTCGACGCCTCGTCGATCAGGTCAATGGCCTTGTCGGGCAGGAACCGCTCGGTGATGTACCGATTGCTGAGCTGGGCCGCCGCCAGGATCGCGCTGTCCAGAATCCGCACGCCGTGGTGCGCCTCGTACCTTTCTTTCAAACCTCGCAGAATCGCGACGGTTTCCTCGACCGTCGGCTGATCGACGTAGACCTGCTGGAATCGGCGCTCAAAGGCCGCGTCTTTCTCGATGTGCTTGCGGTATTCGTCGAGCGTGGTGGCGCCGATGCACCGCAATTCGCCCCGCGAGAGCGCCGGCTTGAGCAAATTCCCCGCGCTCACCGCCCCCTCGGCCGCGCCCGCGCCGATGATCGTGTGCAGCTCATCAATAAACAGGATCACCTGACCATCCGAGGCCTGCACCTCTCGCAGGACCGCTTTGAGGCGTTCCTCGAACTCGCCCCGGAATTTCGCGCCCGCCAGCAGCTGCCCGACATCCAGCGCGATGATCTTCTTGCTCTTCATCCCGTCCGGGCAGTCGCCGTTGATGATGCGCAGCGCCAGCCCCTCGGCGATGGCGGTCTTGCCAACACCGGGCTCACCAATCAAGACCGGGTTGTTCTTGGTACGTCGGCTCAGCACCTGCATGCAGCGGCGGATCTCGTCGTCGCGCCCGATGACCGGGTCGAGCTTGCCCTGCTGGGCCTTCTCTGTGAGATCGACGCCGTATTTCTTGAGTGCCTCGAAGCTGCCCTCCGCGTTCTGGTCGTTGATGCTCGACACCCCCGAGGCCTCCCGGATCTGTTTGACCGCCTCGCGCAGCACCTTGGGCGTCGCCGCGTTCACATCGAGGATCTCCTGGGCCGGGCCTTTCACCTCGGCCAGCGCAATCAAGAGGTGCTCGCCCGTGATGTAGGAGTCCTTCATTTCTTTGCTGATCGCGTCGGCCTTGGAGAGGATCTCCATGATCGCCCGGCCGCCCGAGCCCGCCCCGCTGCTGGTCGTCGGCAGTCGCTTGAGTTCGCTCTCGGTGATGGTCTGGATCTGAGAGGCGTTCACGCCCGCCCGCTCCATGATGGACTGAGCGGTGCTCGTGCGGTCCTCAAGCAGGGCCGAGAGCACGTGCAGGCCGTTGACCTCGGGGTTGCTCGCCGTCATGGCCTTCTGCTGGGCCGAGGCCAGGGCCTGCTGGGCAAGGGTTGTCATGCGATCGGGTGTCATTGCAAAGCCTCCGGTACTGCCCGGAAAGCCAAGGCCGGCCGGGCGGCTCCAGAGTTGCAATCGGCGCGCCCAAGTCCAAACCGCGTTTCGTGCACCCGAAACACCGTTCGGTTCTGCATGGATGGGCGAAAAACAGCAGGCCGCTGCCAGATCGACAGCGGCTGTCGTTTGCGGTTATCGGATGAAATTGGTGGAGACTGCCCGGATCGGGTGGCGGTCGATCAGGCCGTGACGTCGAGGTTTCGGCCGGTCTCGCCAGCCGCGGCCACGGGGCTGACAGCCCCCCGGCTGTGCTGGCCGACCTTGGCAGCGTCCTTGATCATCTGGACGGCTGCGGCCCCTTCGCTCTCCATGGCATCGAGGACCTTGCGGGCCATGATCATGTCGCCGCGGGCACCGGTATCCGAAACCATTCCAGAAAGTGTCATACCCCCCACGATCGACCAATCAGAGGGCGGTCTTGACCCAAAACGAATGCGGGCCAGGTATCGGGCTCAACCGGTGCCGACGTCGGAGGATGCCCAAACCCCAATTCGAGGTGGGTGCCGCTCGTCCGGGTCCCGGCCTTCCACTCGAAGGAGGCTTGGCCTTTGCCCGGTCGTATTGGACGGCTCCCATGGGGTCGGAAAGGTTTGGACATGAACCCCGATTTGGCTCCCGGCTGAGCCGAACACCCGGCCCAGGAACGGACTATTCACCGCACTCCTTTGCATTCTCGTGATCGATCCCGCATCTCCGCGGACTCGCTCACTCTCCTCGGAGAACATCTTACAACAGGGTTCTATTTCTTCAGCCTACCAACTCCCGGATTCACCCCATCTTCTTCGTTTCGGACCATCGCGTTTGACGACGATCCCCGCTTCGGGTACAACAACCAGGCGGGACACGGTGGGTGTGCCCCGCACCGGTCAGAAATGACCGCCCCCGGGTCCGCAGCAGCCGACCAGGTCAGCCCGGGTTGCTATGCTGCGCCAGGCATCGGCCACCGGCGGCCGCGCACAGGAGTCACACAGATGTTCACTCGCACCAAGCGCTCCCGTTCTCTTACGATCGTCGCCATCGCCGGCGCCGCGCTCGCGACCGGTTGCTCCAGCGACCGCGACCGACTCTCCGAGTTCCGCAGCAACCCGACGCCCGAGCTGGTCACCATGACCGAGCGGCCCGATGACGTCCGCAACGTCAACGCCCTGATCCGCAACGAATCCAAGCGCATGCTTGTCCGCGACTGGCGCTACTTGTGGATGATGGACCGCCCCACGCGCCTCACGCCGCACCCCAGCGCCTGGTAAATGACGAGCCCCTCGCGTAAGCGGGGAGCTCAACAAACAGCCAATCAACTGCCGCGTGCTCATGCACGCGGTTCTTTTTCGCCTACACTCTGCCCGCACCGACAGAAGCACCCACCGGGCGAGAGCCCGGCACCGGAGCATTCACCATGATCCCCAAGCCGCCGCCCCGCGAGGGCCAGATCGGTTTCCTCTACATCCCGCCGTACCGCCTCCAGGGCACATCCGTTGCTGGCGAAGCCACGACGCTCATGGTCCCCGAACTCGATGTCTGCTTTGACATGGGCGCGCCACTCCGTTGCGCACTGGCAAGCAAGTACGTCGCGCTCACCCACGGCCATATGGACCACGTCGGGGGGCTCGCCTACTACGCCTCGCAGCGCCAGTTCCAGGGCATGGGCGAGGGCACAATCGTATGCGACAAGCGGATCGCGCCCGATGTCCACAAAATGATGCGCGGCTTCAACGACCTCGAACGACAAAAAACCCCCTACAACCTCATCGAACTCGACGACGGCGAAGAACTCGAGGTCAAAAACAACATCGTTCTGCGCGGCTTCGCTGTCGAGCACACCGCGCCCGCGTTCGGCTGGACGCTTGTTGAGAAACGTTCCAAACTCAAGCCCGAGCTGATCGGTTTGCCGCAGGAAAAACTCCGCGAGCTCAAAGAGCGTGGCGAAGAAATCACCAACATGCTCGAGGTGCCGCTGATTGCTTACACAGGCGACACGCTGCCCGGCCCACATCTTGTGCGTGACGACGTGCGCAAGGCACAAGTCGTAGTCAGTGAGTGCACATTCTTTGAACCCGAGCACAAAGGCCGCGCCAAGATCGGGATGCACCTGCACATCGACGACATCGTTGAATGGTCGCGCGTGCTCGAATGCGAGGCACTTGTTCTGGTGCATGTTTCGAGGCGGACAAATATTTCGTACGCCCGCAAGCGACTGGATGACCTGCTCAGTGGGGAACTGCGTGAACGTGTGCACCTGCTCATGGATCACCGCGCCTGCCGCGAGCGCTATGAAAGTCAGGCGGCCGAGGTCGAAAGCGGCACGTAAACGCGTTCGTCAGAAACACCCGGAGGAATCGCGGCGCGAGCCGTTGACACGCGGGGCGCCGACAGGTATTTTTGCTCAGCGGTCGCTGTAATATTGTGCAGCACGAACCGCGTGGTGGTCCAGGGTCAAGCTCAGACGGTATTCGTGCAGCCGATTCTTTCTGAGTCGATAGAATAGAAACACGCACCGGCTTTCCGGTGAGCGCCAAACCCCGACGCGAGGAGGGGCAAGGCACCAGAAATCAAGAGGCATCGATGGCCAAGCCAGATATGTCGATCTGGGACGACGCTCTTGTGCATCTGCGCAAGAAACACCCAACAATCTGCCGCCATTGGTTCAACGCGCTCGAGCCCTCGGGTCTCGACGGCGGCGTGGTCACCATTGTCGCGCCAAGCAACACCTACCGCGACTACCTCGAACGATCCTGCGCCGACGCATTCGACGATGCGCTCCGCTCGGTCACTCAGCGGCTCGTCACAAGCCGGTTCATCGCAGCCGACGAAAAAACAACCGCCGACGCAAACCCCGAGACCAGCGCGCAGGCGCGCAAGCCCGTCGAGCACACCAAGCGCAACAAGAACCTCATCAACACCGACGGCACGATGCCCCTCAGCCCCGATTACTCGTTCCAGCACTACGTCATCGGGCCAGACAACCGCCTGGCGCACGCGGCCGCCATCGCCGTCGCCGACAACCCGGGCAACGCGTACAACCCGCTCTTCATCCACGGCGACTCGGGCCTGGGCAAAACGCACCTCATCAACGCCATCTGCCTCCGCATCCTCGCCAACAAGCCCGACGCCCGCATCTTCTTTACGATGTGCGAGCACTTCATGACCCGCTTCATGCACGACGTCGCCGCGGGCACCATGACCGCTTTCCGCAACCAGTTCCGCGACGTGGATGTCCTCGTCATCGACGACATCCAGTTCCTCTCCAAGCGCGACCGCACGCAGGAAGAGTTCTTCCACACCTTCAACACACTCCACCAGAACAACAAGCAGATCATCCTGACCTCGGACCTGCCGCCGGAAAAAATCCCGGACCTCGAAGAACGTCTCGTCAGCAGGTTCAAGTGGGGCTTGGTCACGCAGATCACCATGCCCAGCTACGAGACACGCATCGAGATCGTTAAAGAGAAAGCGCGCATGCGCGGCCTCGTCCTCTCCGACAAGGTCGCCGAGCTCGTCGCCGCCCAGCGCGAGGGCTCCGTGCGCGAACTCGAGGGTGCGCTCTCAAGCATCCAGAACCTCGCCTCGCTGACCGAGCGCGAGATCGACCTCGCACTCGCCCGCGAGGCCATCGGCGAACCCGTGAGCAAGATCCGCGCCCCGGTCTCGATGGAGAAAATCGTCGCCGGCGCGACCGAGTACTTTGGCCTGCGACTGGCCGACCTCCAGTCACGCAAACGCACCCGTACGATCGCCCTTCCCCGCCAGATATGCATGTTCCTCGCCC
>CAXBOF010000022.1:0-11598 GCA_963977205.1 uncultured Phycisphaera sp.
CTCCGGTTCGAGAACGAGCCCGCCCGCCACAAGCTCCTCGATCTCGTCGGCGATCTCGCCCTCGCCGGCCGCCCGATCCGCGCCAAGATCACCGCCACCCGCTCGGGCCACGCACTCAACCACGAACTGGCGCGCAAAATCGCCCATCTGCAGTAGACCCCGATTTCTTGGGAATGTGGACCCAAGCGGGTGCCGACTTATCTCTCGCGCCGGCGGATAACTTCGCCCACAACCGCCTCGAAACCCGCAATGAGCGCCGCCGTCGCATCGCGCTCGTCGTGCCCGCGATCGAATTCGATCGTCAGCACCGCAACGCCACGGTCCACACCGAGATAGCTCCCGATCGAGCCCGGGGTCGCGTAGCCCATCTCGCTCTGCACATCCCACAGATGACGCTCGTCCGCCTCGTTGGCCGCCTGCGCAAAGATCGCCGCCAGATCCCGAGCGGGGCCGTCGTAATTCACAAACGGCCCCGTCTGGATCGAGTGCAGCACGATCACGAGTTCTGGCTCCACCCTGCGGATCAGATCATCACCAAACCGCGTCTCCACCTCGGAGAGAGCCGCTGCGCCCCGAGCCGCGCCCGGCCGAAAGCTGCTGGCGGGCCAGTTGCGGTTCAGGTCCACACCGCGCGCGTTGTGCCGCGAGAGTACCCGCGAGCCGTCCGGGTTCAGATCCTCAACAAGCGCAAACCTCGCACGCATCTGCTCGCGCCGGAGCCGCTCGAGTAGCGCCTTGGCTGGCGCAAGCCCCTCGGGCTCCGAGCCGTGGATGCCGCCGATCACCAGAACGCTCGGCCCCTGACTCCCAATAAAGTGCACCGCGATCGTGCGTCCCTCGGTGCTCGCGCCGTACTCCGTCACCGCTCGCATGGGCCTGTGCGGCAAAGCCGCGCACCCACACAGCAAAGCCGCCCACACGAGTACGCTCGTCGCAATCGCTCTATTCATCGATGCCAAGGTCGGCCTTCGTGAACAGCCGCTCCATCCGATATCCAGCACTGGCCATGTTCTCGCTGGCGCCCTCCTGGCGATCGATCACGACCACCGCAGCCAGCACCGTGGCACCCTCGGCCTCGAGCGTCTTGCACGCCTCAATCGTCTGGCCCGCCGTCGTCGCCACGTCCTCGACGATGATCACCTTCTCGCCCTTCTCGAGCTTGCCTTCGAGCTGGCGAGCCGTGCCATAGTCCTTCTTCTGATTCCGCAAAAAGACGCACGGCTTGCTCGTCACGAGCGAGGCTGACGTCACCAGCGGGATCCCGCCAAGCTCCGCCCCCGCCAGGCGGTCCGCCTTCACGCCAAGCTCGCGCTCGACCCTCTCAATCGCCTCACCCAGAAGCAGCCCGATCTGTGAGAGCACCTCGGGCCGCGTCGAGAACAGGTACTTGTCCAGGTAGTACGAACTCGTCCGCCCCGAACGCAGCGTGAACGTCCCGCGCAAGAGCGATAAATCCGCGATCTGGCGCGCAAGGGCCGCCCTGTCAGGCAATGTCTGGCTCATGGTCCGAGAGTAGGGCCACCATCGAGCCCAACGCAACCCGTCGCCGCAACGCCTTCTACAATCACCCGGGCGTGGTGGTGCCCCGTCAAGAACGAATCCAGTCCTCCAGCAGGAGCAGATCAGAGATGTCCATCTTCCTTCGCAGCTTCATCGCACTCACGATCGGCGCCGGCTCCTCGCTCGGCGCCAGCGCCCAGTCGACGCTCCCGCCCCCACCCAAGCGGCCGCCCTTGCCCGAGTATGTTCCGCCAGCAGAACGCCCCGCGCCCCGCGCCCCCGCTGCGCAAAACCCCCGCGCCAACCAGCAGCCCAAGTTCGATCCGAACACCGTCGAATTCGAGCCGATCTGGCACACCGCGGACGACGGCTCTGTCGTCGACCCCAAAGAGCACTACGAGATCGCCGCCCTCAAAGCCAACCCGATGGTCCAGGACGACCAGTGGGACTTCATCGAAGTCCTGCTCGAAGACCGCCAGCGTGAAATGGAACTCGTTGCACAGGCCCACCCCCGCGCCTGCGTCAGCGCACTCACCACCGTGATCCGGGACTTCGACATCGCCGACGAGTCCACCCGCATCCCCCTGGGCGACATCGCCCTGGTCCTCAACCAGCCCGACGGCATCATCGGCTACCTCGCCGAGCAGGGTGTCATCTCAGAAGAGATGAACATGATGACGCACCACATCGCCATGGACTACACCCGCAACAAGATGGCCAACATCGCCACGTCTCAGCCAGAAGGCACCAGCAACGACGACATCACCAGCGCCCAGAGCCGCTTCCTCATGCGTCAGGGCCTCGCCGAGCCGCTCATGGGCTTTGGACGCCTCGCCCGCCGGGCAATCGAGGCTGACCCGTCGCTCGTCGAAAATCCTGAAGATCTTCTCGCCAAGCAAGGCGACGAGTTTGATGAAGCCGCCGCGTGGGCGCTGGCCCCGCTGAGCGATGAAGAGCTCGCCCGCGTCATCACCGAGGCCTACGAAAGCGAGCACGGCCCCGTGATCAAGTAATCGCAACCTACGAACACACCAAAGCCCACGGCACAGGCTCCGTGGGCTTTCTCTTTTTTGCACTCTCGATTGCTTACTCCGCCGATCGCAACTGCGGGAACAGGATCACGTCCCGAATCGTCTGGCTGTTCGTCACAAGCATCACCAGCCGGTCGATCCCAAGCCCCATCCCGCCCGCCGGCGGCATGCCCACTCGCAGCGCCTCAACAAAGTCCTCATCAAGCGTGCGGAACGTCGACTCCTCGTCGTCGATCCCCGAGAGCTGCTCCCGGAACCGCTCAAGCTGGATATCCGGATCGTTCAACTCCGTGTAGTGCGGCCCGACCTCCATGCCAGCCACAAACAAGTCCGCTCGCTCAGCGATCGAACGGTCATCCGACTTGGGGCGTGTCAGAGGGCTCAGCGCCGCCGGGTAATCCATCACCCACGTCGGGACGCTCGGATCGATCGCGCGCTCGGCGACCTCTTCGAACAATTCATTCACAACCCACACGTCATCCAGCGGCGTGCCGTCCTCGGCCTCTGTCTTGATGTGATGCTTCCTGGCCGCCTCGCGCGCCTTGGAAACATCACTGACCGCAAAGCCGAGCGCCTTCTCAAAGAGTTCCGCGTACGTCACGCGCGCAAACGGCTTGGCGTAGTCGATCGTCAGCTCGCCATATGGCAACGCCAGGTTCTGATCCGAGCCCGACACGATCGAAGCCGCGTGGCGCACAATCGCCTCGGACAGCTCCATTACGCTGTGATAGTTCCCAAACGCCTCGTACGCCTCGATGGCCGTGAACTCCGGGTTGTGCTGCTTGTCCACACCCTCGTTGCGGAAGTTGCGGTTGATCTCGTACACCTTGCGCATCCCGCCAACCAGGAGCCGCTTGAGATATAGCTCCGGCGCGATCCGCATCGAGAGATCGATGTCCAGCGCGTTCATGTGCGTGACGAAAGGCCGGGCAGCCGCCCCGCCCGCCTGCGCCTGGAGCATCGGCGTCTCGACCTCGATGAACCCGCGCGCATCCATTAGCCGCCGAATCCCCGCGAGTATCTTCGACCGGAGCTGAAAGACCTTCATCGCGTCCGGGTTCGCCCACAGATCTACATACCGCTTGCGGTACCGCGCCTCCACATCCGTCAGACCAGCCCACTTCTCAGGTGGCGGCACGAGACTCTTGCTCGCAAGCCGAAGCCCGCTCGCCCACACCGTCACCTCGCCCGTCCGCGTCTTGGTCAGTGGCCCCGTCGCGATCACGATGTCCGCGTTGTCCAGCAGCTTGGCCGCCGCGAAACCCGCCTCGTCGCACTCGCGCTTGCTGACGGCGACCTGCAAATCGCCAGAGTCGTCGCGCAGATTGAGCCAGATCAGCTTGCCGTTGTCCCGGCTCAGCATCACGCGCCCTGCGACCGTCACCACAGGCCGCTTGTCAGCGAACCCCTCGCTCTTGCCGTTAGCCTTCTGGTCCTCGTCGGCGGCCTCGTCATACCGCCCGTGAGCAGCCGCCAGACTCATCAGCCCCGGCTCGCCCGACCCATACGGGTCCTGCCCCGCCTGGCGCAACGCCTCGCGGTTGGCGATCCGCTGCTGGATCAGCGGGTGAAGGTCAATCGGCTGCTCGTTGGACTCGGTTTTGGCGCTCATGCCCCCACTTTACTCACCCAAAAAAAGACCCGCGTGCCTTCACACACGGTCTTGGCGTCTTTCGTCGAATCAACCACCGCGGTTTAGCCCGCCGCCGAGCGGAACCCTCGCCTTATTTTTGTGAGGCAGCCTGCTTTGATTCCTGGCGAATCGCACTCCGATCTTGGACCAACTCGGCGATCGTGGATTCCTGGAGTACTTCGAGCACGCCCGAAGCCGCCCTGTCGAGCCGCTCGTGGAGCGCCCTGAAGCCATCGCCTAGCTCATCCAGCTCCGTGCTCGTGCGGGGCTTGCGGATCGTCCCGACCGCCACGACGACCTCAAGGGCCGTGACATCCTTCGGATCGACAGCCAGCGAGTACCCGCCCCCGATACCCCGGCGACCGCTTACAAAGTTGGTCGATGCCAGCTGCTGCATGATTTTGGCAAGATAGGGCGGCGGCACGTCGGCCTGAGCAGCAAGCTCCGCCGCGGCTACCGTTTCGCCCGGTCTTGCTGCCAGAGCACACATGGCCCGCAGCGCGTATTCCGAGGTCTGAGTCAGCATGGGTCACCTCTCACTTCAGTGACTGAGACACAGTCACCAACGGTGTTTTAGAACAAACGTTCCATCTAGATGTAGTTGGCTCAAGAATTTCGTACCTGATGATGCGAATCTCGGGTAATGAGAAGACCTGTAACACAGACAACCCGGCCGGCATGTCCAGAAACTGGCCTACTTAAATGAGAATCACAAAACACGCCGTGCTATGAGAGCGGTTACACAAGTGACGTATTTATCTGTGTTTAGGATTGTGTACCCTATGAACACACAATCTGTGGCGAACTGTGTAACGATGTAACATGGGCCTAAGGTCCGGTGGTCCTTTCAAAATCTTGTGCAGCAGTAATTTTCCTTGTCTGGTGACCATTTCATGCCCAGAACTCGATCCGTTCCCGAAATTGAAGTGCTCGAACAGGCGATGCGTGTCTTCTGGGCCAAGGGGTACGACCGGGCTTCCGTCGCCGACATCTGCAAGGCCACGGGCCTCGGGCCATCCAGCATCTACAACGCATTCGGCAGCAAACTCGAGCTCTACCGCCAGACACTCAAGCACTACATGGATACCTACGGCTCGCCCGTGATGAAGTGCATGGACGACTCCATCCCCGCCAGCCGGTCTCTCCACGAGCTACTCAGGGAGTATGTGAATCTGATCTTTGAACCAGAAACGCCGCCCGGCTCGTATCTCATGCAGAGCGGCGGAACGGGCGTCTCTCAGAATTCCGAAGCCTGTGCCATCACGAATGAGACGAAACAGTCAATCGCCAATGTCATTCAAAGAATGCTCGAGACCCGCCAGCAGGCCGGCGACAAGCTCTCGGCCCCGCCCCGCACGCTGGCGATCTTCCTCGTGATGACCGCCCGCGGCTTGTCGCAGCTCGCCTGCGACGGCTACTCGCCCGAAGACCTCATCGCCGTCGCAGATCTCGCGTCCAAGAGCTGCGTCCTCGCGTAGATCGCCGCCGCAACTCGCCCAGCCTTAGCCCATCAGACGATCGACTTCTTTCAGGCTCGACGCATCCTCGTCAGCGACCTCGACCGCATCGAGCAATCCACGGATCACATCGTCCGGCCCCACCTGGTCGGCCTCGGCGTTGAAGTTTGTCAGCACACGGTGACGCAGCACCGGCAAGGCCGCCGCCCTGACGTGCTCGATATCCGCGTGCGTCTGGCCCGCCAGGATCGCCTTGGCCTTGGCAGCCAAAATCAGGTTCTCGCTGGCGCGAGGGCCTGCGCCCCAGCCCACGTAGTCCTTGATGACCTTGGGACGATTGTCCGCCTCGCCCGGCCCGGGCACGCGCGTCGAGCGCGCCAGCCTGAGCGCATATCTGATCACGTGATCCGCCACCGGAGCGTGACGCACCAGCTGCTGCATCCGCTCGATCTCTTCAGCCCCGAGCACCCGGTCGATCACCACCTCCGCCTTGCTCGAGCTCCGGCGAACGATCTCCAACTCCTCCTCCTCAGTCGGGTACCCGATCTTGATCTGGTACATGAACCGGTCCAGCTGCGCCTCGGGCAGCGGGTAGGTCCCCTCCTGCTCGATCGGGTTCTGGGTCGCCAGCACAAAGAACGGGCTAGGCAGCAGGTGGATCTGTCCGCCCGCCGTCACCTGCCCCTCCTGCATCGCCTCAAGCAGGGCCGCCTGCGTCTTCGGCGGCGTGCGGTTGATCTCGTCTGCGAGCACGACGTTGGAAAAAATCGGCCCGTGGATGAAGCACAGCGACCGCTGGCCGGTCGTCTTGTCCTCCTGGAACACCTCCGTGCCAGTGATATCGCTGGGCATCAGGTCAGGGGTGAACTGGATGCGACTAAAGTCCAGACTGAGCGCCCTGGCGATCGTCGAGATCAGGAGTGTCTTGGCGAGGCCGGGCACCCCCACCACCAGGGCGTGCCCCCGGCAGAAGATGCACTCGACCATCTGCCCGATCACCTCGTCCTGCCCGACCACGATCTTGCCGATCTCGGCCCGGAGCCGATCGTTGGCATCACTGATCTCGCGCAGGTCCTCTGGTTTCACATCTGTCATGTCGCGCTCCATCGCTCCCCGAACTCACACCCAGCCAGTCATACCAAGCCCAAGACTATCGGCTGCCGGGCCGCCCCACCTCCCCCCGAGACAGGCCCATTGAGCCGTCGCCCACCACCCCCATTCGGGCCATTCCTAGCCGACACCCTGCTGTGGAAAACCTGTGTGTGAAGCGCCGTCTGCGCGCAGCTGCGCTGGCGCTTCCGACAGCTTGCGCACGATGAAGATCCTTTCACCGACAGCCACGCCCGCGCTCTTGCGCGCAACCGCCACACATCCGACATTTCGCCCCCACACCGATCCACACCGCTAACTCAGGTTCCAAACACTGTTTATGCGTACGGGCCGCGTGGTCTTCACAAAGCGACAGTGCTTATTACTGTGATGATGAATCTCTCTTCTCTCTCTTAGAAAGAAAGAGCCGGCAGGACGGAGCCGTTCTCAGGATCGGAACGTCTGTTGACCTGTCCACACGTGTGATGAATATGGGGACAACTCATCCGCATGACAACCCACCGGTTTCGGGATCGCCCGACTTGCCGCGACGCTGGCGAAAGAACGCCCGCAGCAGCTGGGCCGATTCCTCGGCCAGCACGCCCGAGACCAACTCGACCCGGTGGTTGAGCCTTGGATCGGTCGTCAGCTCGTAGAGCGATCGGCAGGCCCCGGCCTTGGGGTCGTCGGTGCCGTAGATCACACGTCCAATGCGGGCGTTGACGATCAGCCCCGCGCACATGGGGCAGGGTTCGAGCGTGACAGCCAGCGAGCAGTGGTTGAGCCGCCAGTCACCCACAGCCCGGCTGGCCTCCAGGATCGCGATGTGCTCGGCGTGCGCGGAAGGATCTCGATCCTCCTCGCGCCGGTTGCGCCCCTCGCCCAGGATTCGACCCGTCTGGGTCTCCCAGACGACCGCGCCCACCGGCACCTCGCCCGCAGCCGAGGCCTCACGCGCCAGCTCAAGGGCCCGGCCCATCATCGACAGATCGGTCTCCGAACTGCTCACGACGCGTCACTCGGCGAGTCGCCAGAGTCCTGTTTCCGGAAGCCGCCAGCCACCTTGCTGGCCGGCATCACCCGCTGGAGCACGAGCCCGAACTCGAACAGCAGGTACAACGGCCCGCCCAGCAGCATCATCGAGATCGGATCCGCTGGCGTCAGGATCGCGCCCACCACCA
The DNA here is from genome assembly GCA_963977205.1 of uncultured Phycisphaera sp. Classification (GTDB taxonomy): domain Bacteria; phylum Planctomycetota; class Phycisphaerae; order Phycisphaerales; family UBA1924. The sequence goes on from CAXBOF010000022.1 coordinate 7,892, forward strand.
TGCACCCCATCGCGATGTATCGGCGGTACCCCGTCAGGCTCTTGTGATCGATGATCCCCGCCCAGCCCAGCAGCAGCACGACCACCGGCATCTGGAACCCGAGCGCAAACCCCAGAGCAAACGTCAGCACCAGCTTGATGTACTCGGTCAGGCGGTACTGCTGCACGATGCCCACCGATAGCTGCAACGGCGAGCCCACGATCACCCGCTCACCAGAGTCGTTCACGCGGATGCACGTCCGCTGCTGCATCAGGACCGAGTTGATCCATGTCTGCCCGACACTCGGCTCGGCCGGGTCGCCCGCAAGCACAGGCGTCAGCGGCATCGAGTCCATCACTTCCGGCGAGACAGCGACGATCTTGGGGGCTGTCAGCACGTCCTTCTCGCCCAGCGTCGAGCCGAAGTTGATGAAGAACGTCAGCACGACCGGCAGCATCGCGTAGTACATGAACACGACGCCCGTGATCGTGAGCAGGAAGCTCATCGGCACGAGGATGTACACGAATCGGCGCTCGGACATGTACAGCCCGGGGCTGATGAACCGCCAGAGCTGGATGAGCACCCACCAGCTGCCGCCCAGCACCGTGAGCAGCAGGACGACCTTCATGTACGCGCCGAAGACCTCGACCGGGCTGGTCGCCTGGAGGACCGGCGGCAGACCCGCCTTGGCCAGCGCGTGCCGAACAGGGATCGTCAGGAAGTCGAGCACCCAGCGCCCGATGATGGCCGCGACCACCAGAAAGGGGATGAGTCCGAGAAGGGCCACGAGCAAGCGCTTGCGCAGCTCTTCGAGGTGATCGCCCAGCGGCATGGTCGCCTCCTCAAATAGGCCTTGCTGGTCGAGTCTTGCGGAAATAGGGCGTCCCCGGGCGATCGATTCGGTACAACCCGTACCGAATGGCAGAGGTTATGCATGTCTGGCGACGGGTCGTGGGTGTGGGCGCATCTAGGGGATTGGGAATAGGACCGGGAGGGCTTGGCTGTGGATGAATCCGATCTGGTGCGCCGGGCCGCTGCGGGAGACCCCCGGGCCGCGGAGCTGATCTGGAAGACCCACCGCCGGTGGATCGCCGCGGTCCTGCTCGCGCACAAACCCAGGCAGGCCGACGTGGAGGACCTGCTTCAGGAGGTGGCACTGGCTGTGGTGCAAAAGATCAACCAACTCGACGACCCGGCTGCCCTGAAGCCATGGCTTCGGATGGTCGCCATCAACGCCGCCCGCGCCACGGGTCGCAAGCAGACCCGCCGAAAGGGCCTGCTCCGGCTCGTGCGTCCCAACGTCCCCGAAGAGGGCGAGGGCACGAGCGACCTGACGACCCAGGCCAGCCGACAACGGCAAGAGCGGGCGCGCCAGCTGGGCTCACTCATCGAGCAGTTGCCCGATTCCTACCGCGAGTGCGTGCTCCTGCGGTGCGCCCGTGGCATGACACACAAGCAGATCAGCGAGGTCACGGGCCTGCCCGAGACGACGATCGAGACGCGCATCGCGCGGGGTCGGCGGATGCTCCGGGAGCTGGCCGAGACCTCACAGCACACACGCGGGGAGAGCCTCGCAAGGAGTCCGTCATGAACGACCAGCTTCACCCGGAACCAAACGATCGGCGTGACGTGCTGATCGGTCGGATCATCGACGGCGAAGCCACGGGCCAGGACTGGGCCGAGTTCCGCCAGATCGCCGGCGACGACGAGTCCGTCTTCGCCGAGATCGCCGAGCTTCAGGACCTGCGCAAGCGCACGATCGACATCGTCGATCACGCGGGCGACGCAGCTGACACGATCGAGCTGCCCGTGCACCTGCACCCCAAGGCGAGCCCCGCGCACCGTCTCAAGCTTGCGGGCGTCTGGGGCGGCTGGGCCGTGGCCGCGATGGTCGCTCTCGCGTGGTCCATTGGCCTGCGCCCGGGCGACCCGATCATCTTCAGCGATCACGGCGCCAGCCAGGCAGGTCTTGGCGCCAACGTCATCAACACCGCGGGCGAGGCGCTGCAGAAGTACCTCGACCTCGGCAAGGAATCCGGCTCGGTCATCGGCGAGATGCCCTCGGGCATCGTGCTCGACAAGCGGACGCTTTCCGACGGCTCGGGCTACGAGGTCCTTTACATCCGCCCGATCATCGAGCGCGTGGTGGTTCGCGACGTGTATCAACAGGTCCAGACCGAATCGGGGCAGGTTCAGATCATCCCCGCCAAAATCACCCCCCTTCCGAGCACAACCGCTTTCCCGCCCGCAACCCCGAGTGCGCCCGAGCCGTTGGCTTGGTGAGCGCACCGAACATTGAAACACACAGGAGCATGACCATGCGACACACACCGATCCGTAAGCTGACCATCGCCGCCGCCATCGCCGCTGCGGGACTGGCAACCTCCGCCGCCGCGCAGGACGCTGCGCCGAAGGTCAAGTCCAGTTCGAGCACCACGATTATCAAGTCGGGCGACAACCAGTCGTACGAGATCAAGATCGAGAACGGCAAGATTGTCACCTTCAAACTCAACGGCAAGCCCGTCGAGAACGACCAATACAAGCTCGACGAAGAGGGCGGCTTCATCGTTCTCAAAGACGACGACGGCGAACCGATCGTCATCGACATCCCGCACTTTGACATGCAGGAATTCCCGGTCGGCTTCCAGGGCGGTATCGCCGAGTGGCCCCCACGCCCCGCGGTGGCCCGCGCACCCAAGGCGGACAGCATCGAGTGGTTCGACGGCCCGGGCGAGCCGCGCGAGCCGGCGGCGATCGCCTGGGCGGGCCAGGAGCCGCCCAAGGTCATGGTCGGTATCAAGCACGACGAGGTTTCCAAAGAGATCCGCGAGAAATTCGGCCTTGACGAGGGCGAGGGCATCTATATCGTCGGCGTCATCGACAACCTCCCGGCCGACAAGGCGGGCATCAAGACGGGCGATGTCATCATCGAGGTCGATGGCAAGCACATGGATGATCGCGGCGTGCTGCTCGAGGTTCTCAAGAAGCACGAGCCGGGCGACAGCCTGACGGTCATCGTTCTGCGCGATGACGAGAAGAAAAAGCTGAAGCTTGAGCTGGCGCCCTTCAGCGCCGACCGGCTTGGCACGCCTCAGGCGCTGACGGTCCGCCCCGACAGGCCCACGAAGTTCAATATCCGAATCAACGAAGACGACATGAATTTCGACGAGCGGGAGTTCTTTGAGGACTTCGAGCCCTTCGGCGAGTTCGAGTTTGATTTTGACATGGAAGGTTTGCCTCCCGAAGCGAAGAAGGAGCTGGAAAAAGCACTGATCCAGGCCCGCAAACAAGCCAACGAAGCGCGCACGCGGGCATTTACGCTTCGTCGCGATGCTCAGGGTGAGAACCATCTCCACGAGCTCAAGATCCGCGAGCATCAAGAAAATCTGCATGAGCACGCAGACCGACTCAGGGAGCACTCCCAAGCACAGGCCAAGGAGATGCAGCGTCTCGAAGAGCGCCTCGCCAAGCTCCGCGAATTGGGCGAGAACGACCGCCTGTTCCGCGCTGGCCCGGACGGGCGCGCGATCATCATCGAACGCGACGATAAAGCTCGCGGACGGGACGGGAACCTTCTGCAGCGTGAAAGCAACGAACTCCTCGAACGGCTATCCAGTGTGCAGAGCGAACGGGACGTTCTGGTTGCCCGCAACCGCGATCTCGAGAGCCGGGTAGACCAACTTGAGCGCAAACTCGAAGAGCTGATGAAGCGGCTTGAGAAAAATGAA
>CAXBOF010000023.1:0-11242 GCA_963977205.1 uncultured Phycisphaera sp.
CCGGCGACCTCAGTGCCTTCATCGTGGCCTCGGACTCGGGCGTGCTCTCACGCGACCCGGGCGACGACACTCTTACGACCAACCGCAACTTCACGACCAACTCGCAGATCCTGGTCGGGCGTTCGCTCGGGCAGTTCATTGTCGGTGGCAAGAATCTCTCGCGAGTGGTCGTTGATGGCGACCTGAACTCGCCCGACACCGCGCCGCCGGCGGATGTCCTCAATTACACCGAGAAGGAAGTTATCTTCGGATTCGATCCGAATACAGAAGACGCGATCCGCGCGTTCCTCCGTGAAAACCGCGATCTTAATTTCCAAGGGCAGCAGTTCTTGCCCAATGCCCGTGCCGCTCTCTTTGGTGATGCGACCATCCGCAACGACACGATCCTGAGCGCCGAGTTCCTCAACTCGCCCGCCACCTCCGCGATCGTCTCGGGCAGTGTGGGCGGCCAGGACCCGGTCAGCACGGGCGTCGACTTCGGCGACGTCTACGGCTTTGCGGTTGACGGCTCGCGCGACATCGTCATCGAATCGCTCGGTCTCAGCACAGCCTTTGCCGGGCAGATCCGCATCATGGATTCCGACGGCCGCACCGTCGCAGCGACCACGCTCGACGTAAACACAGCCTTCGGCAGCGTTATCCGCTACACGCCCACCGCCCCGGGTGTGTACTACATGGTCATCAACTACATCGGCGGGGCCACAACGAACTCGGGGATCAATCTCCAATACTCGGTCCTCGTCAGCGGCATGGCTCCGACCACGCTCGGTTCTTACCGCTCCGCGCTCGGCCTTGGCACAGTCAACGACACAAGAGGCGTCGCGGCAGACGGTTTCCTTGACCGCCCCGTCGTCGTGCTGAATTCCGGCAGCGCTGGCTCGATCCGTGTCGGCACGGGCTACGTCAACGGAGCCGGCACCGAATCCCTCGCCGGTGGACTGGTCAATACCCTCGACGGGGGCGACACACTCCACCAGATGGGTGGCTTCTCGTTCTCGGCGCCTGGGAACCTCTACAACATCACCACCGGCGGCGACATCGGCTCAGGCTCCAATGGCGCAGCCGTCCCCAACGACTTTACCGTCGGCGGGCACTTCGGAACCCTCTACACAGGCCGTCTCGGTCTCGTCGGAGAATGGCCGATCAACGGCGACGTCTCCGGCTTTACACTCAATGTCGGCGGCCAGATCGCGCTGCTCAACATCGGCGGCACCATCGGCGCCGACCAGGACAACTCGGTCGGCGGTCTGGCAGTCGAAACAGGTTCGCCAACAATTATCCGCACCGGGCTTGATGAAGATCTCGAGGGTCACATCGGGCTCATCCGCGTGGGCTCGCACGTTGCGGGCAACAACTTCATCCTCGACACCTCTGCAACTCCCGGCGCCGTCATCGGTGGTTTCCTCGTCTCGCAAGACGTCGCGAACTTCGGAAATGACGGCCTCTACAACGACGACTATGGCATCTTCGACGGATTCGGCGGTCTCGATATCACGCTCGGACAAGATTCTGACCTCCGCTTCGTCGACATCCCGCAGATCGATATCCAGGGAGCCGCGGACCTGGCGATCCCGCTCATCGCCGGCGAGACACTTACGCTCGTCGATGACGCTGGCGGCAGGCTTGAAATCTCGGTGACCAACCTCGGCCCTGTGCCGATTACCGTCGGACGCGTCTACATCGTCCCGATCGATGGCTCAGAGGGTGTCGCGATCGCGCGCATCGAGGTCGACCTGACCGGCACGGGTACCGTCGCCGGCGGCCGCACGCTCAACATCCGCGGCGAGGCCGGCCAGTCCGTCAACGACATCATTTCCATCGGACGGATCGTGGTCACCGATTCCGATGCGCAGAGCAATATCCTGATCAACGGCACGGCCCAGATCGATGTCTGGCGCATTGATGCACCCAATGGTCTGGGCACGATCACGCAGAACACACCCCGTGGCGATATCGTCGCGATCGATACGGATACGCTCACAGAACTCCGCATCCAGCAGGGCGATCTCGGACGCACCGAAGTCCAAGAGTGGGGCCCCTCCGAGCTCGGACCGTTCCTAGGACTGCAGAGTGGCACATCGGATGCCAACGGTGACCCGCTTGGCGTCGACCCGGGTGTCATCGATCCGGACTGGGGTGGAGGTGTGTTCCGCCCGACCAACGACGCCAACTTCGAAGTCGGCAACGCGTTCCTCGACGATGTCGGCGCGCCATTTGACGGCTATCTCAACGGCCTCGTGGTCCGCACCGGCGGCGTCCAGCTCGTCGAGGTTGCCGGCGGCGTCGGCGATGTCATCAGCCAGGACGACACGGCTGACATCATCCTCGTCCGCGCCAACTCCGACGGCGTCTCGGCCGACGGGAGCTTCGACGGCATCTTCGGCTCGATCTTCTCAGGCCACGACATCGACATCATCGAGATCGGTCACGGTCTCATCGGTCCGGGCTCGGGACCGCTCGCCGGCGCTGGCATATTTGCCACCAGCTTCATCGACACCGTCCGCGACAGCACGAACGCGACCTCGACGGTCATCCCGAACATCGAGGGCGTCATCACCTCCGCGTCGTTTGACCGGAACATCGACCCGCTCAACCCGCGCGTCGCCCCCATCGCTGGCATCAACTCCATCCAGCTCACCCGCGGCGGGAGCATCCGCGACGCGTACATCGCAACAAGCACCAGGCTCGATGAGTTCTGGACCAGCAGCGCTTACCAGAACTTCCGTGTCTTCTTCGGCACCATGAACCAGATCCGTCTGACCGGCGGCGACATCTTCCGCTCAACGCTCGAATTCAACTCACTCAACACGCTCCAACTCACCAACGGCTTCTTCGATGCCAGCTACATGAATGTCCGCGGCGAGGTCACCAACACCATCGAGGCCGCCGGCTTCCGCAACTCGACCATCGGCGGCGACCTGCTCGAGTTCAGGCTCAGCCGAATCATCGTCGCCGAGGATCTCGAACGCCTCCGCGCGGTCAACGGCGACATCGTCGACACTTCCATCCAGGTTACTGGCTCGGTGATCCGCGCCATCACCGCCAACAGCATCGTCCGGACCACCGTCGGTGTGAGCAATACGCTCAACTCCATAGTTCTGGCCAGTGATATGCTCGCCAGCAACATCACAACCGGTCAGCTCAAAACCATGACCGTTGGCAACAGCATCCGCACATCAGGCATCAACGTCAGCGGCCCGCTGATCAGCCTGTCTGTCATGAACGAAATCAGCCGCTCCGAGATCACCGTCAGCGGCCCCGACGGCCGGATCGACATGATCACCGTCGTCAACGACATCGGCGCGGATATCACTTCGTCGGGCCGGGTCGGCACCATCGCTTCCACAATGGGCGATATCCGCGGCTCAATCAGCACGACCACCGACCGAGGTGACATCGCACTCATCTCTGCCTTCCGTGACCTCGCCATCGAAACCGATATCGCTGGCGACCTCGTCGCCATCGAGGCCGGCCGCAACATCGGCGATGCCAACAATCCCAGCGTCATTCTCGTTCGCGGCCAGGTCGGCATGCTCGACGTCTCGGGCGGCAGGCTGTACTCCGATCTCCGGGTCGGTGAAGGCATCACCAGCGTTGTCCTGGGCGGCGTGGTCAATAAGACCACCAACGTCAAGGACGCCGACGGCGACATCGAAGCCTTTGGACGCATCCAGAGCATCACCGTCACCGGTGACTATGACGGCAACATCATCTCTGAATCCGGTGGAATCGGGAACGTCACCATCACCAACGGCTCGTTCCTGCCCGGCGGTTCGATCGTCGCCCGCGACGGAGGCATCGGCAGCATCATCATCGTCGCAGGCCACCTCATGGGTGACATCTTCGCCGATCAGACCATCGGCTTGATCCGTGTCGAGCACTCCAGTGACGGCGTGTTCGGTGACGTGGGCATCAACCCCAACCTCTCTTCCGGCACCGCGACCAGCGATTCCAACCGTAACCAGCTCCCCCCAGGTGTGCTGGCGACCAACGCGATCGACGGCCCCGTCATCGCCTCGCTCCGCGGCATCAACAACTTCATCGTCACCGGCGGCTCGATCTTCGATGCCACGATCTACGCAGGCACAAACCTCGGCCTCCTCAGTGTTGCTGGCAACGTCCAGTCCGACGGCCAGCAGGCCGCCGGAGATCAGATCCAGAACGTCCGCATCACCGGCGGCGTGAGCGACACGCTCTTCATCGCGGGGGTCACCAGCTTCGGATCTTCGCCGATCTTCAATATCCTCGAACCCACCTACACCGATCGCGCCGGCGGCACGGGTACCGACGCCGACACTATCAAGTCGGGTCGCATCCAAAGCGTCGAGATCGGTTCCAACACATTCGACGTCAACTTCGTCGCGGGCATGACCGCCGGCGCCAACGGCATGTACGGCGACAGCGACGACCGACACGTCATCGGTTTCAGCTATGTCGATGATCTGACCATCGGCGGCTCGATGACCAACGTCACCGTCACCGCTGACCGCAAGTGGTACACGCTCAACGGCACCACGATCACGCCCGCCGTCCAGAACAACACGCCCTCGCTCAACAACGCCGGCCGGAACGCCGCCAACGCCGATGGCCTGCTCGAACCCCTGACCGGGGCCTTCACTGGCGGGAGCATCAACCTCGGAAATATCGGCATCGTCGTCGACTTCGGCACGACACAGACCTTCGCCTGGAACGGCACAACATTCACGGTCGAGGCCACCAGCTCGCAGGCCGGGGCCGCCAACGCCGATCCGTCCCGCGGCATCGTCTGGGACTTCACCCGCGGCCGCCTGATCCTGGCCAACACCAGGCTCGCCGACGGCGTCATCGTCACCGTTCTCGACAACGACAACAACGACGCCACGCCCCTGCCCGAACTCATCGACTTCGATGTCATCTCAAACGATGACGCCGCCATCGGGCTCATCCGAATCAACGGCAACCTCCGCGGCGGGTCCGACATCATCGTCGACACCTACGCACGCACCATCGATATTGATGACTACGACGGCGACGGCCAGATCGTCGTCGGCGTCGATGTCGGCACCCTCACCGTCGGGCGTTTCGCCGGCGGCAGCATCCGCGCCAACTACGTCGACAGCTTCACCTCGACACGCAGCATCGTCGCTTCCAGCGGCAACGTGCCGTTCATCACGTTCACCGGCAACCGCGTCTTCAGTGTCGCCCAGAACCTCACCGGCAACGTCAACATCGATCGCACCATCACGCAGAGCCTCACCGTGGGCGGCGACATCGCCCAGAGCCTCATCCGCGCCGGCGGCTCTATCGCCAACATCACCGCCGACAACCTCACTCGCGCACGCATCAGCGTGGCCAACACCATCGGCTCCGTCAACGTGCTCGGCGATGTCTTCGATACAGCCATCCTCGCCGGCGGCGACCTCGGCACCGACGCTCAGTTCGGCACCGGCGGCAACTCATCCACAGCCGACCGCGCCACCAGCGGCAACATCGGGTCCGTCACCATCGGCGGCGACTTTACCGAGTCAGACATCGTCGCCGGCTACCTCCGAGGCAGCGACGGCTTCTTCGGCACCGACGACGACGTGACAGCCAGCGGCGTCTCCTCGATCGGCAACATCACCATCGACGGGCAGGCCACCGGCTCGAACGTCAACAGCGAGTCCTACACCATCGCGGCCGCCGGCAACCTCGCCTTCGTCACCGCCGACGGCACCGACGCCACTTCCATCGGCAACCTCGCCATCGACGAGTTCTCGGGTCTCCCCCTGCCGATCCAGGTCACCAACTTCAACGTCCTTCAGGACGCACGCACCTACACCGCCACCTTCACATTCAACCAGGACATCGACGTCAGCACATTCAACGAGGCGCTCTCCATCATGGAGGTTGTCAGCGAAGGCAACTTCATCCCGCTCGACAAGCCGACCGGCGGCGTGCCGGGCTCGGGTGACTACACCATCGAGTTCGACTCAGAAACCCGCATGGTCCGCGTCACCATCGACCGCGCTATCACCGATGAAGACCTCATCGACAACATGGACGGCACCTTCTCGCGTCCCGCAGGACCGGCCGCCGGCGTCTACCGCATCACGCTCGATGCCAATGTGCTCCGCAGCCGCGTCAGCCAGGCTCGTCTCGACGGCGACGGCGATGGCTTCGCCGAGGTCAACGATGACTTCTCGGTCGATGATATCATCGGCGATGCTGGCGATGTCGCCGGCCCGCGCGATCCTGAACGAGTCGACGTCAACATGGACGGCTCGCTCATCGTCGACTTCTTCGGGGCTGTCGATCTCGATCAAGTCTTCGACTCCAACACCAACCCAGACAGCATCCCCGATCCCAACACGCCCTTCGTCCTCCGCGGCGCTCTGGGCGATCACCCGGACCGCGATCTGAACGACTTCGGCTTCGGCGGCGACGTCGATGTCTACCAACTCACCCTTCAGGCCGGCCAGATCCTCCAACTCGGCGAAATCACCGGCGCTTCCTTCGCAGCACAGCGCAGCCTCTACTTCCAGCCCACCGACAACAGCACGCCTGAGTTCCTGTTCAGTCAGGCTGGATCGGGGTTCAACGCCAACGCATTCTTCAGCTTCGCAGGATTCGAGACCGATCAGGCGCTGCCACTGCCTATCGAGCCCACCGAACTCGCCGATCGTTCCGACGGGGCTGCGATCCTGATCAAGGAATCCGGCACGTTCTACATCGTCATCGAGTCGGGCTCATCCCCGACCAGCTCCTGGTACACCCCCGGCGTCGTCAACAACGCGTCGATCCAGCCAAACCAGATCGGCAACTACGCATTCAGCATCAACCTCTTTGACGACGGCAACTCGGGCTTCTCAGCCGGCAACGACTCGGGCAACGGCACACCAGTCGTCCACGCCCCGCCGCTCTCGCTCTTCGCCTCCGCCACCGACAGCGTCGTCATCGGCGATTACACCTTCTTCCGCACCGCCGGCACCGACGGCGTCTTCGGCAACAACGACGACGTTGTCACCGGCACCAGCGCCGACGGCGAACGCACCTCAACCCGACAGGGCTCGCGCCTGGTCAACACCGTCTCCAGCTCCATCGGGTACAGGGGCGTCACCGGCCTACCCGGCGAGGTCTCCTCCGACGTCGATATCTGGCACCTCAACAACCGCCAGCCCATCGCGCCGGGCACACTCATGACCATCACGGTCAAGCTCGCAGAAATCGGCACCGACCTCGGCTCGACAATCACGACCGATGCCGTCAACTTCGACTCCCTCGCTGACTTCAGCGACTTCACACAGAGCGTGCAGTTCGGCCTCTTCGATACCACCAACTCCACAGCCATCGGCGATGCCGACATGGTCTTCAGCCCGACCGACTTCAGCTCACGCTCGGGCGAGCCCAACACCATCATCGCGCAGAACGGCCCAACCAAGTACGGCTACAACGCCAACGGCGACTTCTACATCACCTTCGTCGTCCCGCCCGCACTCGGCGGCGCTTCAAACGCCTCCGGCTCCTACGCCGTCTACATGCAGGGCGCCTTCCGCGGCGACTACGAACTCGAAATCGTCACGCAGGGCACCGGCAACTTCACCCGCCGCAGCCAGAACGTTCTCATCGAAACCGCCGGCGGCACGCTCGACTGGCTCACCGTCGACGGCTCACCCGTCGAGGTCGGCGGCTTCGACGCCCGCTCGCTCGGCTTCACCGGTCGCGTCAGCAACGTCCCCGTCAACACATACGTCCTGAACGAACTCGTCACCAGACTCAACGACATCTACTCGACCGCGGGCTTCGATGTCACCTTCTCGACCAACCCGGCCGACTTCGAGTTCCAGGACTTCTCCACCGTCTTCCTCTCCAGCGATCACGACCCGATCGGTCTGATTCTCGATACCGAGTACGGCTACTCGGAGCACTCCGACCCGTTTAACACCGACAACCAGGACGAGGCCGTCGTATTCACCCCGGACATCAGCGTCCTCGGCCTCACGCCCTCACCGGACGACCTCGACCGCTTTATCGACTCGCTCACCGCGTCCACCGGCCGCCGCGTGGGCGAACTCGTGGGCCTGCGTCTCACACAGTCGCAGTTCTCAGCCACCGATATCGACATCTTCAACAACGCATCGGTGACGTTCGGTTCGTTCTTCGGCGACTTCATCATCCCCGACGAAGGACGCAGGCTCGCAAGCCACCTCTCGTCGCTCGATGACACCGGCTTCTTCCTGGGCCAGCAGAACGCCGGCTCACTGCTCGACCGGATTCTGGCCAACTAAACAGACCAGAGAAACAGAATCCACAAGGCCACACCTTGCACGAGACAGGCCCCGCCAACCAAGGCGGGGCCTGCTTCATTTTCAAGTACAAGTTACGGAAAACCAACAACGTCAGGACGCGACGGTCTCAACCTCCGCGTCGTTCGCTTCCGCCTTGGCCGCAGCCGTCTTGCGCGCCGCGGCGGGGGCCTTCTTCTCGGTGCCCGCCTTTGAAGCGATCGCCTTCTTGGCCGCCGGCTTGCTCGCGGTCTTTTTCGCCGCTTTCTTCGCCGCAGCCTTCTTGCGCGACGGAGCCTTCTTCCTCGGCTTGGGTTTCACCACAACCGGAATCAAAGGCTCGGTCTCATCTTCGTGCTCGGTCTCGGCTTCAACTGCCACAGTTTGCACGGGCTTGGCCTTGGCAAGCTCTGCGAACTGCTTCTCGATCGCCGCGAATCGTTCGTTCTGCAGCGTAAGCGCGTGCTCAAGCTCGGCGTGCCTGGCTTCGGCAAGCTCGAGCTTGACCCGCAGCTGCGCATTCTCTCCGTCGGTGTTCTCGATCCGAACGAGCTGCTCGCCCAGTGCGCTCTCAAGCGATGTACGTTTGGATGCTTCCGTTTCGAGCGCCCCGCGCAGGGCCGTGTTCTCGCGATCGATGCGATCAACCCGCCCCGCGCACGCCGACTCAACCAGAGCCGCGATCTCGGAACGGATAGTCTCGCTCCGCCCCTCGATCGAACCGAGCAGCGCGCCCGCTTCCTCGGTGATGCATTCCAGACCGGTCAGCGTGGTGACCGCCGCAGCCGCAGCCGCGATCCGCTCGTCGAGCGAGGCACCGATCTCCCGGCTTCTGCTGCGTGCGCTCGCGCTGACCTGCCCGAGCTCTGTTTCCGCGCGGTCGCGCGCGGATTCCAGCCGAGCCTCGATCTCCGTTGTTAGTGAATCCACTGACTGGCGGTGCTCACGCACCAGCGCCTCGGCCCGTCTGGTCAGCCGCTCGACCTCCAGCGTCTGTTCGCCCGCGCCCGCCTGCACCCGGCTGACCGCCAGATCCGCAGCCCGCTCGATCGTGTCCCGATGAGCGGAACTGGCAGCGATCGCTTCACGCAACGATCGCACAGCCGCGTCCAGCTCGCGCCGAACCGCACCACCCTCGGTCCGCAATCCTTCGCGCAGCTCGCCCGATTGCTCGTCGAGCTTCCGCGCCGTCTCACGATGCTCGACACGCAGCGTCTCGCGCGCTGTTTCGAGGCTCGTCAGCTGCTCGGCGAGACTCTCACCGGCAAGCTCGGCCCGTTCTTCGAGCGAAGTCAGCAGCGACTCGCCGCGCTGACGCAACTCGTCCAGACGCTGGCTGAGATCCCGCCGCATGATCGACGCGTCGCCGCTGAGTGATTGCCTGGCAGCCTCGAACGAATCGAGCGTGCCCGCCGCCAGCGTGGTCAGTCTCGCCTCGAACGCCTCGCCGCGCTCACGTACGAGCGACTCAACATCCCGCGACGCCTGCTGCGCCAGCTCAACGCGTTTGGTCAGCGATTCGAGCGTGTCGCCCGCGGTCCGCTGGCGCTGGTCGATCGTGTCGATCAGGTCCGCCGCCCGCTTGAAGATATCCGCGTGGGAGCCGACAAAGCCCTCGAGCCTTTCAAGCACACTCGCCGCCGCCTCAGCCCTGCGGGCCAGCAGGTCGCTCTCGTGCTCGGCCTTCTCCACGCTTGCGCGCAGCATCGACGCGAACGTCTCGAACGCCCGGCGATCCACGACCCTCGGCGTCAGGAAGATCTCTTCCGAAGCGCCCGGGGTCGGCTGATTCTGGCTCTGCGCACTCACGCTCTGGGTTCGCCTCCGGCGAGCCGGGTCCACACGAGGACCCCCAAACCCCGGCCTCCATGCCGGGTCTTCCAGAGACTCAATCGTCGCATACTCCTTTGCGGGGCCAGAAATGGGATCTCAACCCGGTCGGCATAGACTCATGCCATGGCCCGAATATCCGATGCCGACATGCCCGACCGCTACGACGACAAGTCCCGCGGCCCCCGCCTCCAGCGCGTCCTCGCCGACGCGGGCGTCGCCGCGCGCCGCGTCTGCGAGGAACTCATCCTCGCCGGCGACGTCGAGGTCAACGGCCGCATCGTTGACGAACTCCCCGCATTCGTGGACCCCGAGACCGACCGTATCCGCGTTCAGGGCCGGCCCATCAAGAACCTGACCCGCAAGATCTACGTCATTCTCAACAAACCGCCCCGGACCATCACCACCACCGCCGACGAGCCCGAGATGGACCGCCGGACCGTCACCGACCTCGTCGACCACCCGAGCGCCAGCCGCCTCTACCCCGTCGGCCGACTCGACTACGACACCACCGGGCTCCTGCTCCTGACCAACGATGGCGACCTTGCCAATAAACTCACGCACCCCAAATTCGGGGTCGTCAAGTCCTACCACGCCGTCGTCAAGGGCAAGCTGACCGACGACGATGTCGCGCAGATCGCCGAGGGCATCTACCTCGCCGAGCGCAAAGCCGGCAAGACCACCGGCGCCAGCAGGACTGCCCGCGTCGAGGTGTCGATCTTCAGACGCGACCGCGAGCGCACGATTCTGGAACTCCGCCTGCAGGAAGGACGCAACCGCCAGGTCCGCCGGATGCTGGCAGCGGTGGGGTGCCCTGTCAAAAAGCTCCAGCGCGTCGCGATCGGGCCGCTGGTCCTCAAGGGCCTGCCCTCGGGTGCCTGGCGTGAGCTGACCAAGGGCGAGGTGGACATGCTCCGCCGAGCCGTCACGCGTGGCAAGAACGCGGCCATGCCCGGCGTCAAGCCGGGTGGCAAGCCCGGCGAGAAGGGTTCAAAGGGCTCGAAAAAGAGCAAGGCCTCCAAGAAGCGTCCCATGAGCAAGCGCGAGGAAGAGATCGAAAAGAACCTCAAGTCAATCGTCGATCCCAAGCGCATCAAGTCGGCCGTGGCCACCTCGGATCGTCCCCCCCTCGACAAGGGCGCCCGCCGACTGGGAAGCAACGAGACCCG
>CAXBOF010000024.1:0-11196 GCA_963977205.1 uncultured Phycisphaera sp.
ATGCGGGCGCTGATCCGGTTCGCCGAGCAGTACGGCGTGCGGCCGTCGATCGGCGTGCGGGCCAAGCCGACGAACACTGGCATGGGGCGCTGGGCGACCTCGGGGGGCAACCGCTCGAAGTTCGGGCTGAGCGCGACGGGTCTGCTCGAGGCGCTGGCTGTGCTGGAAGAGCACAAGATGCTCGACTGCCTCAAGCTCCTGCACTTTCACGTGGGCAGCCAGATCAGCGAGATCAGGCAGGTCAGCACAGCGGTCACGGAGCTGGCGCACATCTACTGCGAACTCAAGCGGCTGGGCGCGGGGCTGACGATGATCGACGTCGGCGGCGGACTGGGCGTGGATTACGACGGCTCGGGGCGCGCGGCTGAGGGGTCGATGAACTACGCGGTGCAGGAGTACGCCTCCAACGTCGTGCACCGCATCAAGAGCGTGTGCGACGATGCGGGCGTCGACCACCCGACGATCTTGTCTGAGTCGGGTCGGGCGATGACGGCGTTTTCGAGCGTGCTGATCGTCAACGTGCTGGGCGCGACGACCTTCGATGCCCAGGCGCGGATCGAGGACGCCAGGAAGCTGGCGGAGGAATCGGAGGACACGCCTCAGCCGATCTGGGACCTGATCGAGGCGTACGAGTCGCTCGATGAGCCCGAAGTGGACATCATCGAGGCGTACCACGACGCCGAGCAGGCGCGGACCGAGGCGATGACGCTCTTTGGGATGGGCTATGTGACCCTTCCCCAGCGGGCGACGGCTGAGCGGCTGTACTGGGCAACCGGTCGCCGCGTGATGGAGATGGCGCGCCAGCAGGAGCTCGACGAGGCCGACGCATTGAAGAAGCTGCCCGAGCAACTCAGCGATATCTACTACGCCAACTTCAGCATCTTCCAGTCGCTGCCCGACCACTGGGCGATCGACCAGGTCTTCCCGATCGTTCCGATCCATCGTCTCGATGAGGAGCCGACGCGGCTGGCGGTCTTGGCGGACATGACCTGCGACTCCGACGGCGAGATGAGCCAGTTCTGCTCGCACGCAACCAGCGGCAACAAGACGAGGCTTGAGTTGCACGAGCTCAAGGGCGAGGGCGAGCACCACGAGCCGTACTACTTGGGCATGTTCCTGGCCGGCGCGTATCAGGAGGTCTTGGGCGATCTGCACAACCTCTTCGGCGACACGCACGCGGTGCATGTGAGCCTCGACGAGAATGGACGCTGGCGGATCGACGAGATCGTCGAGGGCGACACCGTGCGCGAGGTGCTGGGGTATGTGCAGTACGACCCGGACCGCCTGCGGCGGGTGATGCGCAAGCAGATCGAAAGGGCTGTGCATGCGGGCCGGCTGGAGGTGGCCGAGGGGCTTTCGCTGCAGCGGTTCTATGAGAACGGGCTGGAGGGGTATACGTACCTGGAGTAGGCTGGGCGGGTGAACTTCTGGAAGTTTGAGAAATCGCTGCCGATGCCCGCGTTGATTCGGTGGTGGGCTCGGCTGATCGAGTGGTCAGCCGTTGGCCTCATCGCAGTCTATATCGTTTGGGTGCTCTTTTTCAGCGAATCGACACACTGGATTGCGTTCGTCTTACCGTTGGGTTGCTTGATCCCTTTCGTACAGTTCGGTGTGCTGCGTCCGATCCTGAAACGAGCAAGACGGGCTGACCTTCGGAATTGCGAGCACTGCGGGCATCCTTTCGAGGGCGACGAGCCTCAGCAGTGCCAAGCGTGCCAAAGAACGATCCAACCGGAGGAGACCCGCAGACTCTGGCGGGCCGCGGTGTTGCGGTTTCATCGTGGCGGATCGCATGCGAAGATCCCCGCACTCAAACGTTGGAAGATTGTCGTGTGCATGATCGCCGGCATTGTTTCGCCGGTCGTATGCATGATGCTCGGGGCTTTGTATCTTGTCTACAGCGTTCAGCAGAATTCGAATCTGCCGAATGGGATAGGATATTTGCTGGCTTTGCCGGCTATTTCGCTGCAGTTGGCTTTCCTTGGTGCCGCAATCTTACTCTGGTTTGGTGTCAATCAAAGAGTAGATTGTGCGAGGGAAAATGACTTTCTGGTGTGTCCCAACTGCCTGTTTTCTCTGAATGGGATTGTGGATTCGGATGTCTGCCCGGAGTGCGGCACAGAGTTTCAGAGAGACGATCTCCGTCGGCGGTGGTACGAGAACTGGGCACGCAAGAAAAACTTCCGCGAGGCGATCGAGCTCGATATTCCTCTCATGATCCGCGATGATGCCAAGGCATGAACGAATCCCACCTGCTCAATCTGATCGAGTCGCGCAGCCGGGGGCTTGTGCTTGCGGGGGCGGAGCTTCTGGTCGGGCCGGGGGATGACGCGGCGGTTGTGCGCACTTCGAGCGGGGATCGGCTGGTGCTGACGGTCGATCAGCTCGTCGAAGGTCGGCACTACGAGGTGGGCACTTCGCTCGATCTGGTGGCGCGGAAGGCCGTCGCCCGCTCGGTGAGCGATGTCGCTGCGATGGGCGCGGTGCCCGTCTGGGCGATGGCGACCGGGCTCCTGCCCGAGAGGTTTGCGAAGGCCGACGAGCTTTTCGCGGCGATGCACAGGTGGGCGAACCTGTTCGGGTGCCCTCTGATCGGGGGCGACATCGCGGCGGGGCCCGGGCCCATGGCGCTGACGGTGACGG
The DNA here is from genome assembly GCA_963977205.1 of uncultured Phycisphaera sp. Classification (GTDB taxonomy): domain Bacteria; phylum Planctomycetota; class Phycisphaerae; order Phycisphaerales; family UBA1924. The sequence continues at coordinate 2,644 of CAXBOF010000024.1, forward strand.
TCTGCGGCCGGATGGAAGTTGGGCACGAGCCCAAGCTGCGGTCGGGCGCCAAAGCGGGCGATGAGATCTGGATCACCGGGCCTGTGGGGAATTCGCTGGCGTCCGGGTGGCACCTGAACTTTGAGCCGAGGGTGGATGTTGGGCGGTGCGCGTCGGCTATTGCGGGTGTCCACGCGATGATCGATCTGTCTGATGGTCTCGGACGCGATGCGGGGCGTGTGGGGAAGGCGTCGGGTGTGACGCTGGAGATCGACGCGGCGAAGATTCCGCTGCGTCAGGGTGCCAGCGATTGGCGCACAGCGATCGGCGATGGTGAGGACTACGAGTTGCTCGTCATGGGCAAGGGTCTGGCTGGCAAGCTGGAGGGGCTGATCGGGCCGATCGGGGTGGTGCGTGAGGGTGAGCCGGGGGCGGCGGTGATCGATGAAACGGGCCAGCGGCTCGATGTGAGCGGGCTCGGGTGGGATCACTGACGCCGATTGAGCGCCAACAATGACGCGATGAAGGCTGTGGTTTCGAGTTTGTTTGTCGAGGACACCGAGCGTCTGGGCGCATCGTTGGCGGCGGTCTTGCGGCCGGGCGATGTGGTGCTGCTGCGGGGTGAACTCGGCTCGGGCAAGACCACGCTTGTGCGCTCGGTCGTGGCGGGTCTAGGGATGGACGCGTCGCAGGTCTCGAGCCCGACGTACGTCATCGCCAACGAGTACGAGAGCGAGGGCGCCCCCACTGTCGTGCATGTGGACGCGTATCGGCTCAGCGGCTCGGACGAGCTGGATTCGATCGGCTGGGAGCGGATCGTGGGTGGTGGCGGCGGCGGCGCGATCGTTTTCATCGAGTGGCCCGAGCGGATCGAGGAGGCGCTGCCCGAGGGGTGCGCGCAGATCCGGATCACGCAGCAGGGCCAGACTTCCCGCCGGATCGAGCTCGAGACACCCAGGTCGTGGAACCAGCGCCCCGGCATGCTGGCGCTGGTGACACCACGCGATACGCGGGGGGACACGACGTGCCCGGTGACGGGTGGGCGAGTGCCGGCGTCGAGCGCGACGTGGCCGTTTGCCAATGAGCGCGCACGGCTGTCGGACCTGTACCACTGGATGAACGAGGGGTACTCGATTACGCGCGAGATCCACGAGGCGGATCTGGATCAGGGCGACTAGCGCCCGGTGCCACCACCCATCTCCGATGGGTGGTGCCCAACTTCTGTCCAGGAGCATCAGGCATCGGAGATGCCTGATGGCACCGTATGGTCAGTTCTTGCCCATCGCGAAGATCTGGAAGCGGTGGCTGGTGGCGGTCAGGCCGAGTTCGGCGCAGATGCGGTCGCGGATGGCGATGAGTTCGGGGATGTCGATGCTGATGACCTCGTCGGTATCGACGCGGGTGATGGAGTCATCGGGGCGGGTGCCATAGATGAGCTGGAATCGCGGGACATCGTCGCCGCCGAGCACGCGCTGGACGATGCCGGCGTCCTGCATGAGCTTGATGGTGCGGTATACGGTGGCCTTGGAGACGCGGTAGCCGGACTGGCGGAGATCCTCGACGAGGGTCTCGGCCTCGAACGGGCCGTCCATGCGGATGACGGCGTCAAGAACGCGAGCCCTTTCGGGCGTGTACTTCTGGCCATCGGCCTTGAGACGCCTGCGGAAGACGGCGCAGAGCGGCTCGAAGATCGCGGGAACGTCCTGGCCTTCTTCGAGATTTGGGATCGGGTCGAGGTCCATCGGCGGATCATACGTCGATCGGCAAGAATGAGCCGATGAACCCCGAGATGACGCTCCAAAACGCAGAGATTCAGCCGCCTGCGACAAGGCCCTGGGCATTGATCGCGGTCCTGTGCGCCGTCGCCTTCTTTGCGGTAGTCGCCTCGATGCTCGGGGGCAGTGTTGCGACATTGGCCTCGGCGGTCTTTGTGCTGCTTTCGGGTTCGGTTGCTCCCGGGCTATACCTGCTCGGCTCACTTGGGCTGGGCGTTCTCGTGCAGAAAGCGGTGTGGCCCGGCTGCCAGCGGGTGTGGTCCTTGCGGGCGGGGCTGGGTCTTGGCGCGATGCTGACAGTCACGCATCTGATGGGAGATCTTGGCGTGCTGACGGTGCGGGGCGTGGCGCTCGTGCCGGTGGCGCTCGGGGCGGCGGTGATCATCGGCGAATTGCTCAAGCTGCGCGGCCGGCGCATCGAGCCCAGGGTGAGCTGGGTCTGGCTGGCGGCGACGCCGGCGACCGGTGTGCTGCTCGTCGCGGCGTGCAGCCCGCCCGGGTGGCTCTGGGCGAGCGAGTTCGGCGGGTACGACGTGCTGAGCTATCACCTCGAGCTGCCCAAGGAGTGGCTGGCAATGGGTCGTGTGTGGCCCCTTGAGCACAACGTGTACTCGTATCTGCCCAGCTTCATGGAAGCGGCGTTTCTGCACGTGGGCGTCATGATGGGCGCGGGCAAGACGGGGCTGACCTCGGGCGATGGTTCGATGCTCGCGGCGGCCCAATTCCTGCACGCGGGTATCGCGATCATCGCTGCGATGACGACGACCTCGGCAGCCAGCGAAGTGCTCAAGCGCACGGGCGATGAAAGGGCTCAGATCCTGGCACCAATTGCCGGGGGGCTGGTGATCGCCACGCCCTGGTCGGTGGTGACCGGTTCGATGGCGTACAACGAGATGGCGGTCTTGGCGCTCTTTGCAACGGCGCTCGTGGCTGCGATGTCGGGCGAGCTCAAACCGATCAGGCGCGGTCTGGTCGTGGGCGCGCTTGTCGGGGCGGCCTGCGGGTGCAAGCCGACGGCTCTGATCTTCTGCGCCCCGGCCTGCGGTCTGGCGATGGTGTGGGATCGGCCGAGGAAGATTTGGGCGATGCTCACGCTCGGCGCGTGCGTTGGCGGGCTGGTCATGATCCTGCCCTGGCTCGTTCGGAACTGGATGGCCGGCGGAAACCCGGTCTTTCCGCAGCTTTCGGGCATCTTTGGGTCGGCGCACTGGTCGGCCGAGCAGATTGAGCGGTACAAGGCGGGTCATTCGTTCGAGGGGAGTTTCTTCGAGGCGCTTCGTCTCTTTGTGCTGCCCGAATCGGGCGGCGCGCACCGGGGCATCCTGCACGGGCAGTGGGCGTTCTTTGGGCCGATGGTGCTGATCGGGTCGGTGGGCGCGCTTGCGATCCGCCGAACACACCGGATGGCGGCTTTACTGACACTCATGCTGCTTATGCAACTGGCTGTGTGGCTTCTGCTCACGCACGTGCAGAGCCGTTTCCTGATGCCGATGCTCGTGCCGGGGGCGATTGCTGTTTCGGTCGGGCTCAGTTGTTTGCCGGTGCGCCATTTGGCGCTGACGCTCGGGACGCTGTGCGTGCTCGTGCAGAGTGTGGTGACGCTCTTGATCTTCTCGCTGCAGCAGGCGGATCTTGGCGGGCCGAACGTGGCGACACTGTTCGGACCGGGGCTGTATGCCAGCGATCAGCTCTCGCCGATTGCGTTTCTGAACGAACGGTTGCCCGAGGGGAGCCGGGTGCTCGTGGTTGGTGACGCGGCGGTGCTGTATATAGAGACGCCCTACGCGTACGCGACGACGTGGGACACCTCGCCCATGCTCGAGGTGATCAAAGCGCACGAGAACCCGGCAGAGTGGTCGCCCGCGCTACGCGAAAAGGGCTACACGCACGTCTACGCGGATCTGAGCGAGCTGGATCGGCTGGCGCTTGCGGGCTGGTCGGACCCGATGCTGGACGCGGGGTGGATCCTGAACTGGCTGGCCCAGCACGCGACGCCGATGTACAGGGATCAGGCAGGCAATCGCCTGATTTTCGAGCTGCCATGAGTGATCGCACGCCACAAGCACACGCGCAGCTAAGCCCGCCCAGGCGAACGCTCCGGCTGACGCTGCAATTAGCGGGCTTTCTGGCGGGTCTGGCGCTGCTCGTCTGGTGCGCCCGGCTCGCGTTCAGCGAGAACAACCGCCGAGGACTCGAACGCCTGGGCGAGGCCTCGGCGGGCGATGTGTCGCTTCTCTTGGCACTCTCGTGCGTGGGGCTACTCGTCAACGGGATGACGTTCTGGCTTGTACTCAGGCCCGTTCGGCGGATCGAGCTGCGCGGCATGCTGGCGACGAACGCGGTGGCGACGTTTCTGAGCTATCTCCCCTTCAAGCTGAGCGTGATGATGCGTGTGGCGGTGCATCGTCAGCGCGATTCGGTGCCGCTGGCGCTCATCGGACCCTGGTTTGCGGCGGTGGGCGTGGTGATGATGGCTGCGATCGCGCCGATTCTGCTTCTGGCGGCGTGGCGGCGTGAAGTCGATGCGGTCTGGCTCATCATGCTGGCGGGGCTGCTTGTCATCGCGGCGGGCGTGCTTTCCACCATCGCCCGCGCGATCGGGCAGCGCGGGCTCCGGCTCGTGCAAGGCCTTGCCGACCGCCAGCCGATCGGGCTTGTCAGAAGACTCGTACGCTCGGAGATGTTCGTGCTCTTCGACGAGGGGCTGGCGATGCTGGCCAGTTTCCGTCAGGCGCTGGCGGCGATCGGGCTGCGTGTTCTGGATATCGGGGCGATGGCGGCGAGGTTCTACGTCGCCAGCCGAATCGTGGGCTCGCCCCTGCCCGCGGGCGATTCGCTCGTCGGCTCGGTGGCGTACTTCTTCATCGGCGTCTTCAGCCCGGTCGGATCGCTGGGCGCACGCGAGGGCGGGACCGCGGGATTTGTTTCGCTCATCGGTGCGTTCGATTTCGAGACGCTCGCTCTGATCGCGGTGGTGGTGACCGGGGCCGAGCTTATCGTGACGGCCTTCTTTGCAGCGGCGGGCATCGCCTGGCTCCGGCCCGATCGCCTGATCCGCGGCGCCTCACGGGCCGCTGGCGGTGGCGACCTATCATCCGCAGATGCGGATTGCGCTGGCCAACCTGAACCCGACGATCGGTGACTTTGCCGGCAATTCGGCCCTGATCCGTGCGCGCATCGACGAGGCGAAACAAGCCGATGCCCGGCTGATTGTGCTGCCGGAACTGGCACTCTCTGGCTACCCGCCCAAGGATTTGCTTCTCGAGGCCGCGTTCATCGATGCGTGCGAGCGTTACGCTCGCCAGATCGGGGAAACGGCTTCCGATGGCATCACGGTCGTCTTCGGTGTGCCGATGCGTTGTGGTGAGTCAGAGGCGGCTCTGACCAATTCGCTCGTTGTGTACCGGGACGGCAAACAGCTGGCGCGGTACGACAAGAGGCTGCTGCCGACGTATGACGTGTTCGATGAGGACCGCTACTTCCGCCCGGGCAACGCCCCCACTGTCATCGAAGTCGACGGGCTTCAGATTGGCCTGAGCATCTGCGAGGATCTCTGGCGCGGCGATGATGTCGGGCGCAGCGATCGGTACGCGGGCCGGCCCGACCCGGTGACTGAACTGGTTGAGGCCGGAGCCGAATTGATCGTGAATCCCTCGTCGAGCCCGTTTGTGCTCGGCAAGCACGATCGGCATCTGGAGATTTTGTCGCAGCACGCCAAGAAGCACGGCCTGCCGGTGCTGGCGGTCAATCAGCTCGGCGGCAACGACGATCTCATCTGCGACGGCTCGGCTTGGGCCGTGGACCGGACCGGTCGGCTCGCGGTGGCCGGCGGGCGATTCTCGGAAGATCTGGTCGTGGTCGAATCGGACGAGCTTGAACGCGCGCAGCCAGAGCCGCAATCGCACGCGCACGGCACGGCTGCGGTCATCGAGGCGCTCACGATCGGTATGCGAGATTACTTGCGAAAGACCGGCTTCAAGTCTGTCTGTCTCGGGCTTTCGGGCGGGATCGACTCGGCGCTCACCGCGGTGATCGCCGCCAGAGCGATCGGGGCGTCCAACGTCACGGGCATCGCGCTGCCGGGGAAGTATTCATCGCAGCACTCGCTCGACGACGCGAAGGAACTGGCCGATCGGATCGGGTGCCGGTACGCGGAGGTCCCGATCGAGGAGCCGTTTGCTGGCTTCGGCTCGATCTTGAACCCGATGTTCGATTCGTTCGGTGAGCGGTTGCTGGGCGCTTCGCTGCCCGATCTGACCGAAGAGAACCTGCAATCGCGCGTGCGGGGCACCGCGCTCATGGCGCTCTCCAACCGCTCGGGGGCTCTCTTGCTCACCACGGGCAACAAGAGCGAACTGGCGGTCGGATACTGCACGCTCTACGGCGACATGAACGGCGGGCTGAATGTCTTGGGCGATGTGCCCAAAATGCTCGTCTACGACATCAGCCGGGAGCTCAACGCCAATCACGCCCGCTATGGCTTTGAGCGTGAGCCGATTCCCGAGCGGACAATCACCAAGCCGCCGAGCGCGGAGCTGGCACCGGATCAGGTCGATCAGGATTCCTTGCCGCCGTACGAGGTGCTCGATGAGATCGTCCGGCGTCACGTCGAGGAGCGTCAGAGCGCCGAGCGGATCATCGAGGAATGCGGATACGACGATGCGGTCGTGCACAAGATGGTCAGGCTGATCGCGATCAACGAGTACAAGCGCAAGCAAACGCCCGTGACACTCAAGGTCACGGGCGTGGCGTTCGGTCCCGGTCGGCGATACCCGATCGCCCGCCGAATAGTCTGATCTCCAAAATACCTAGATTCTCATCTTCTGATATCAAGTTCCAATAACAACATATCATATTGGATTTATGTAGGTCTTTCTTCAATTCCGGCATACATTCTGGTTGCCGGATGAGATTCCTTCTTCCGGCGATCGGAGCGACCCAAATGATGACTCTGCGTGCCCTTTCGTTTGGCATCGGCTTAAGTGCCCTCGTGGCGCCCTCTGCTGCTGCCGACATCGTCAATTTCAGCCATGCTTCGGGACTCGCGGCTACGGCCGAGTTCAGCATGCTGAACGCGACGACGGTGCGCATCCGTCTCGCCAACACTTCAACTGGTGTTCCTGTCGGATTCGATTCATCTGACCAAATCCTGACTGGGATCACGTGGGATGCTGGCCTACTCGGCGAGAACGCCGGAGATCCTGCCATCGTCGGCGGATCGGCCGCGATCGGCGCGACCAGCATGAGTGTCAATTTCTCGACCGGTTCCTACGGCCCGGGCACCGACATCGGTGGCGAATGGGGCTTTGGGAACTCGGGTGGCAGCGGCGGGCTGCCCAATATGGTCAGCGGGAACACCTCGGGCGTGGTGCCCTTTGGTGGAGCCAACCTTGACGGGCCCGCGAGTCTCAATGGGCCGCAGGGCGGACTCGTAGCAAATCCGACTCTGGTGAGCCTCGGTGGACTGGGCGCAATCCAGCACGAGATCGTTGTGGATATCACACTCGATCAGAGCATCGCGAGCCTCAGCGAGCTGCTCGGCAACGGCGTGCAGGTCGAATTTGGATCGGACGCCGCCTTCATCTTTGTGCCCGCACCCGCGACACTGACGCTGCTGGGCGTGGCCTCACTCGGCGCACTCCGTCGTCGCCGCTAATCCAAAACATTCGAAAACTCATTGATCTCGGGATACTTCCAGATTCAAGTCGATCTCGATAGTGAATCAGTATTTACCACGATCCCGCGTAGGTCGTCCCGAACGGCTTACCCGCAGTTGAGAGCAGCTCGAACCGCCGCTTGGCGATCTGGCGAAGATGCAGCATGTCGTGCACGGCCCAGCTTGCCATGATGTCGCCGGCCCGAAGCTCACCCAGTGAGGGATGGTGATAGGCCCGGTCCCAGTCCGGATCGGACACCTCACGGAGCAGCCGGATCGATTCGGCCCGCTCGCGTGTAAAGCGCCCCAACTCCTCGGCCAGGATCTTCTCGTTGGACTTTCGCTCGACCACGGCCCCTTCCGGGTCGATGTTGGGCCACGGCTTCGATGGGTCTTCGAGCGTGCTGAGTACACGCACGCGGAAGTCCTCGGCCTCCTCATCCGCCAGGTGACAGACGATCTCGAGCACCGACCATGCGCCGCTTGGAGGCTTGACACGGACCTCTTCGTCACTCAGCCCCGCGACCGACGAGGCGAGCATCGCTGGGAATGATTCCATCGAAGCCATCAGCGTTGCCAGATCCACGTGTGTTTCCTTTGTCTTTCTATGCAGCCATCGCTCGTGCGTTAGCTGCTGCCCTGGCGCATGCGTTCGACGCCCTCTGGGAATGGGTACGTTGCGAAGACTCCGACGTCGCCCTTGGACCAGAGCGCGGGCGCGGGGTAGACGTCGCCGCGGTAGCCCGACTGGTACATGGTGCGGAGCACGCGTTCGAAGCTGGGCTCGCTGCCCTTCTCGTTGATGAGTCGGTTCGAGCGGGCGCCCAGGAACGAGACGGTCGCGACGGGCTGGCGGTCTCGGCGATCCCTGAGCATCTTGGTGATGGTGGCAAAGCCGCGCGACAGATCCTGAAGCGAGAAGTGGTCCTTGCCGCGCGGGCGGAGCAGCGCGAGGATGAGGATGCTGTCGAGGTCGTACTTGAGGACGTATGGCTCCTGGTCGTGGGCGGCGTGGACACTGACCGATTCCTGGAAGACCTTGGCGTAGTTGGTGACCGTGTTCTGGGTCCACTGGCTCGAGGTGACGAGGTGGACGAGCTGTGCGACGATGCCGTGGGAGTTGTCCTCTTCGTTGACGCCACA
>CAXBOF010000025.1:0-11137 GCA_963977205.1 uncultured Phycisphaera sp.
CGGCGAACCCGCCTTTGGGGTTCTCGTCCTGCGCACAGGCGAGCGCTGGGATGATCACCAAAAGCAGAACTGCGAGCGTGCGCATCATGCGGCTTCCTCCTGAAACCAACCAACTTCCTTGTACCGTCCGGCAAGCCGGGCGGTTCACTGACGCTTTCTAGGCCTGATCCCGCCAATCTGTGTCGGGGGCGGATTCTGTCGCTCCCTCGGGGCCGGTGCCGATCGATTCCAGATAATCGCGCAGAATCGCAGCAGCAGCCAGGGCGTCGCGTTTCATCTTTTTCTGCTTGTGCGTCATGCCCGAGCCCGACATCCGCCAGTCGGCTTCGACGCTGGTCAGGCGCTCGTCCTGCACGCGGATGACCCGGCCGGTCCGCCGACCGAGACGATCGGCAAACGAGCGCAGCGCCTTGGCGCGTGGGCCTTCGGTGCCATCCATGTTGATCGGCAGGCCGATGATCAGTTCGCCGGGCTCGCGCCTGGGGTCCTCGCCGAGCTGCTCGACGGCGACGCGGGCGATCGCTTCGAGCAATGCGTTGCCCCCGCCGTGACTGATCTGCACATCGATCATCCCGATGGGCGTGACAATGGCCGTGGCGCTGTTGCCCAGCGCCAGCCCTGTCCGCTTGTCCCCGAGATCGACCGCTAAGTACCTGATACAACAGGGTATCAGAGCCGAGGGCCCCGCGATTACCGTCTTTGGGGCGGCAGCTTGGCGTGCAGAGCCTTGAGTTCCTGGGCCTGCTCGGCCGGCATGACCAGCGTCGCCTCGGGTGTATGGACCACGATCAGCCCCTCGCACCCGACGAGGGCGACGGTGTGCCCGGGCTGGGCGTTGTAGACGCAGGAGTCCGAGCCGCCCTCGAAGGCGGCCTCGCCCGGGCCGGCGGTGCGGTGCCCGTGCTCGCCGGGCTTGCGCGTCTCAAAGAAGCTGGGCCAGCTGCCCACATCCTTCCAGCGGACGTCCATCTCGACCGTGCAGACATCGAGCTTGGGATCGGTCGAGGCCGGCTCCATGATCGCGTAATCGACGCTGGTCTTGGGAAGGCTCGGGTACACCTCGCCGAGCACTTTGTCCTGATCGGGCGTGCCCCACGCGTCCTGGATCTTGATGAGCCCCGCGTGCGACTCGGGCGCGTAGCGCGCGAGGCAATCGAGGACGGTCTGTGCGTGGAAGACGAACATGCCCGAGTTCCAGCCGAACATGCCGCTCTCGACGTAGGCCTGCGCCTTGTGCAGGGGCGGCTTCTCGACGAACTTGGTGACCCCAAAGGCGATGGATCTGCTGTCGACCTTGCAGCCGGCGAGCGAATCGATCGGTGCGCCGCGTTCGACGTAGCCGAAACCCGTGGCGGGGTAGGTCGGGCGGATCGAGAAGGTGACGAGCCTTGTCGGGTCCTGCTCGACCAGCTCGAAACCCAGACGCAGGCGGTCCTGAAAGATCGAGACCGGCTCGATGAGATGGTCGGCGGTGAGCACCGCAAAGACCGCGTCTTTGTTTTCTTTGGCAAGGACCGCAGCCGTAAAACCGACGGCGTTGACCGTGTCGCGGGCCGCGGGCTCACCGAGGATCTGCGCATCGGCAAACTCGGGCAGCACGTCGCGGATCTGCCGGCGGTAGCGCTCGCCCGTGCAGATGAGTCGCTCGGATTGCGGCACGAGGCCTTCGAGGCGATGTGCGGCAATCGCAAGCAGCGAGCACGGCTTGCCATTCTCGTCCGGGATGAACTCGATGAGCTGCTTGGGCTGCCCGTCGCGCGATACGGGCCAGAGCCTCGTGCCGGATCCGCCGGCCATGATCATCGCGTGACGCATCGCTCGTTCTCGCTTCTGGGTCAACCGCTTACGGGCGACCGACCTGGTAGGCGGCCCTGATCAGTTCGTCGGACGTCGCGGGCGCCGGCTCCAATGCCAGGGCCCTTCTCACCATCGACTCGGCATCGGCGGGCGTCTCGCCGAGCGCCATCAATGCCGCCTGCGCCTTGCGGGCCTCGCCCGGCAGTGAGCCAGCAGCCGCCCTTTGGCTCGCCTCGCTCAGAGCCTCGTCGAGATCGTCGGCCCCGACATACTTGGCGACCTTGCCATCCAGCTCTGCCACAACCGTCTCGGCCATCCGCTTGCCGATCTCGGGCAACTGGGTGAGCTTTTTGGTGTCGTGGGCAGCGATAGCCCTAGCGATCTCGCTCGGCTCGGCGGCCATCGCCCGAAGGGCCTTGCGGGGCCCGACGCCCTTGACGGTCGTAAAGAGCATGAAAAACGCCCGCTCCGTGGCCGATCCGAACCCCATCAGGCGGGGCGAAAAGCTCGCGCCCTGATTCTGCGATTCGAGGATCAGGTGCGTCCAGAGCGTGACATCCCGCCCGATCTGGCTCTCCAGTCGCTCGGCGAGGTACCCCGGCACAAGCACGACCAACGCAATGAACCCCCCCGCGGGCACCACGATGGCTTCACCAGCTTCGATCCGTTCGAGTCGGCCTGTCAGACGATCGATCATCACCACGAGCGTAGTCCCATCCCGCGAGCCGGTGGGATTCCGGCCCAGGCGGCTCAGGTTGACACCCCATCACGCCGATAACCCATCTATGAGGACCGAGAACCGGTCCCGGACCGACCTCGATGCACGGCGGGAGTTGCCAGCGACATGACCACGCCCCCAACACACAACCCAACCACGCCCAACCCAGCTGCGCCGAACACGCTCCTGGTTGGCACCAGCCGAACGCTGGGCGAGTTGGTCTGCGCCCTGCCTTTGACCGATTCGGGCAAGCTCGTCGGGTGCATCTCGCTGGATGACCACGCCCCGCCGGCCGCACGGCCCGTGCTCGGCAGCATTGATGAACTCGCCCAGATCGTCGAACGTTTCCATGTCACCCGCGCGATCGTTTCGATCCCAAAGAACGAAGACACCGGCCTCGTGCAGCGAGAACTGAGCCAACTGGGGGTCGATGTCCGCTGCGTCTTGCCGATCGCCGACCAGATCGCCAATCAACCGGACATCACCAAAGCCCCGACCGCGGTGCACCTCACCGGCAACCGAGTCGACATCGCCTCGCTCATCGGGCGCTCGCCGCACCCGATCGACACCGAGGCTGTGGGGAATCTGATCCGTGGCAAGCGGGTGCTGGTCACCGGCGCGGGCGGCTCGATCGGGAGCGAACTTGCGACCATCGCCGCCGGCTACGAGCCCAGGCAGATCATCCTGATGGAGCGCTCCGAGAACGCGCTCTTCGAGATCGACCGCAAGCTCAAGGAAGAGCTGCCCAGCGTCGAACGCCTCGCGGTGCTGCACGACGTGGTCGATGCCGAGGGAACCAGGGCGCACCTGCGTGAGCTGAAACCCGATATCGTTTTCCATGCTGCTGCGCACAAGCACGTGCCACTGATGGAGGATCACCCCTCCCACGCGGTGACGAACAATCTCTTTGGCACCAAGTCGATCGCCGACGCCTCGATCGCTGCGGGCGTCGAGCGGTTCGTGCTGATTTCCAGCGACAAGGCTGTGAATCCGTCGAGCGTGATGGGCGCGACGAAGCGACTGGCCGAGCGGTACATCCAGGGCGTGCAGCGGAAGAAGAACGTGGCGACCAAGTTCAGCATGGTGCGATTTGGCAACGTGCTCGGCTCGGCGTGCAGCGTCTTGCCCATCTGGGCGAGCCAGCTGGCGCAGGGTCGCGCGATCACCGTCACCGATGAGCGCATGACGCGGTACTTCATGACGATCCCCGAGGCGGCGGCCCTGGTCATCCAGTCGGCCGCGATCGCCCACGACGGCAAGCGCGCCCCGGTCTTCGTGCTCGACATGGGCAAGCCCGTCCGCATCATCGATCTGGCCCGGCGTTTCTGCTCTGCATTTGGCATCGCTGGTGAAGCGCCGATCGTGCTGACCGGCTCGCGCCCGGGCGAGAAATTGCATGAGCAGCTCGCCTACGACGCCGAGCAGCTCGCCGAGACCGGCATGCCGGGCATCCACACGTGGGCGGGCCACCTGCCCGACGATTTCGATCTCGATACTTTGGTCGAGGATCTCGCAGCCGTCCGCGCCAGCAGGGACCGCGAAGTGGTGATCGAGACGATCCGGGCGCACGTGCCCGAGATGGCTGCCCGGGCCTCCGTGCTCGCCGAATTCAAGACCGAAGGGGCCAAGACGAGCGGGGCGGCTGCATAATGAGCCGATCCGCGTTACGCTCCCCCAAGAGAATCACCATGAACGACCGAGCACGCATCCTGACCGAAACCGCCGACGCCCGCGCCGACGCAGAGCGTCTGCTCTCGGGCCTCATCGACGCTCGCTCCAAGTCGGAGGCTCGGCTCAAAGAGCTCAGTCGAAGCGACATCCTCAAGAACCTCACGGGCAAGAGCGCCCTGGACAACGCCATCACCAGCACGCAGCGGATGATCGACTCGCTCGATCGCGTCCTCGTTGAACTCCGCACCAAGCTCACGCCCGAAGAGATCGCCCTGCTCGACGAACTCGACAAGACCTCCTGACGAGAACGCCCCTACGCTGGGGCATGCAGACACCCGACGTCCTTTTCAAGAAGCTCGACCCGAACGCCCAGATCCCCGTCTACCAGACCGAGACCGCCGCGGGGCTCGATCTGTCAGTCTGTCTTCCTCGGGGTGAGTTCCCCGAGAACGAAATCACCATCGAGCCCATCCACAAGGGCGGCCGCATCATGAAGCTGCCCTGTGGCTTCGCCTGCGCGATCCCCGTCGGCTTCGAGGGACAGGTCCGTCCGCGATCGGGACTGGCCACCAAGCACGGCATCACCATCCCAAACGCCCCCGGCACCGTCGACAGCGACTACAGAGGCGAGATGTTCGTCGCCCTGATCAACCTTGGTAACGAACCCGTCACCATCCACCACGGCGACCGCGTCGCGCAGCTCGTCATCGCCCCAATCGCCCACGTCCGCACACACGAAGTCGACGACCTCGACGAAACCTCACGCGGTACCGGCGGCTTCGGCTCGACTGGTGGGCACGGGGTTCGTTCAACTGTGCAGTAGTACTGGCACACACTCGTCCTGACACGATGTGAAAAACAAGAAAGGCCACGATCCGAAGACCGTGGCCTTTGTCATGTCGGTGTGTCACTCGGCTCAGAGCTTCAGATCGCCCAGCCCGACTCCGCCGAAGCGGCTCATGTCGAGGCCGCCCTGTGCCTTCTCGAGCTTGGCCTTGGCCTTTTCGCGCTGGCGGCGGAGAGCCGGGGTTTCCTTGAGGATCTCCTCGGGTGTGCGGTCGTCGCGTTCCTGCTTGCCGCCGCGACCTCGGCCGCCACCGCCCGGTCCGCCTCGGCCCTTGCCGTCGCCGGGCTTCTTGTCGCCCTTGGGGGCTTCTTTGGTCTGCTTGATCGAAAGGCTGATCCGTCGAGAGTCGGGGTCGACCTTGAGGACCTTGACGCTGATGACCTCGTCGGGCTTGAGGACGTCGGCGGGGTTGTTGATGCGCTTGTAGTCGATCTCCGAGACGTGCACGAGGCCCTCGAGGCCGCCGGGCAGCTCGATGAACGCGCCGAACTCGGCCAGGTTCTTGACTTTGCCGGTGACGATCTCGCCTTCCTTGATCTCTTCCACAGCCGCGGCGAAGGGGTCGTCCTGCAACTGCTTGAGGCCCAGGCTGATGCGGTTCTCGTCCCAGTTGACCTTGAGGATCTGGACCTGAACCTCCTGGCCTTCCTGGATGTGCTTGGCGACATTCTTCTCGCCCATGTTCACACGTTCGTGCGAGAGATCGGAGATGTGCACGAGGCCATCGACGCCGCCGATGTCGACGAACGCGCCGAAGGGCATGATCTTCTTGACCTTGCCCTTGACGGTCTGGCCTTCGGACAGCTTGTCACGGAGCTCGGCCTGGAGCTGGGCTTTCTGTTCCTGCAGGATCTGGCGTCGGCTGAGCACGATGTTGCCCGAGCCGCGACGATCCACGCGCTGCACGTGGCAGGTCAGCTTCTCACCCTTGAAGATCGAGAGATCGGGGATGCGGTCCAGCGAGACCTGGCTGGCCGGCATGAACGCGCGGTGCCCGGAGATCTCGAGCTCAAGCCCGCCCTTGTTGACTTCGACGACGCGGGCCTCGACCACCTGGCCCGGCTCGAGCATCTCCCAGTCGGCCTTCTTGACCGCGCCCGGACGCGAGCAGACGTAGAGGCCCTCGCCCGACTCGTAGCGATCAACCGTGACCTCCAGCTCCGAGCCGACCTTGGGCGGCTCCTCGCCTTCCTTCCACTGGTTGCGATCGACGACGCCCAGTTCCTTGGGGCCGAACTCGACGAACAGGTCGCTCGGGCCGACGCTGACGACGATGCCCGTGCGGTGCTCGCGGCCGGCGTGAACCACACGCGGCCCGCGGAGGCCCTTCTTGGGGGCCGAGGCCGCGGCCTGCTTGGCGTTGTCGACCTCGTGGGGGTCGTGAGCGTGACCCTCGCCGGTCAGTTTTTCAAGGTCCGCCATCGCCTGATCCAGTTCACCCTGGATCTCGGCGTCCAGGCCGTGGGTCTGGCTCTTGCCGGACTCGGGCGTGGGCTGGGGGTCGTTTGCGGGCTGCTGATCGGGAGTTGGCGTGTCCATGAGGTGACGAATCCGAAATACTGTTGTGCGTAACTGTTTCTGTCGGGGCGGCGCACGCTGCGCCGAACCACCTCCCCGACGGGAGGCGAGTCTACCGCAGTTGTTGCCTCGATGCCGGGGTCATTCAGCGAGTCGCCATGGATTTCGGCAGGCTTTCACGGATCGCCTCGACGATCCGCTGGGCTGTCCTGACGTTGGCAAGGCCCGCCTCGGCATCGATAGCCGGGTGCTGGCCCGAGCGGACCGAGTCCAGGAAGGACTCGATCTCCTTGACGATCGGCTCGCCGTCGTCCACGCTCAACTCGTCGATATTGACCAGCTCGTCCCATTTCAGGTTCGTCAGGTCGAGCCCGTTTGCCAGCTGCTCGCGGACCTCGCCCATCTGGGCCTCGTTGGCGACGCGCCGGATCAGGGTGCCCGTCTTCTTGCCGTAATCGATCTTGATGTAGGCGTCCTCGGAGGTGATGCGGGTCACACGCTCGGTCTTGAGGGCCAGTCGGCTGAAGGTCAGGTTCGCCACGCAGACGCCCTGATCTTCGCCCAGCTCCCAGGTCAGGCGGGCGTTGCAGAGGTCCTCGTGCTCGGTGATGACCGAAACGCCCGAAGCCTCAACGCGGTCCGGCTCGCGGCCGCCCATCAGGCTGATCACGACGTCCAGGTCGTGGATGCCCATGTCGTAGACCACGCCGATGTCGACCGAACGGAAAGTCATCGGGCTGACGCGGTGAACTTCCATGAAGCGGGGGGTGATCGTCAGGCCCTCGGCCGTCGCGCGGCTCAGGGCCCGCATGATCGGGTTGAACCGCTCGATGTGGCCCACCATCAGGATCGCGCCCGACTCGTCGGCGATCGTCTTGATCGCCTCGGCCTCTTCGGGGTCCTGCGCCAGGGGCTTTTCGATCAGGCAGGCGATCCCGGCGCGGAGCAGGGGCTCTGCCATCTCTTTGTGGAAGATCGTGGGCACCGCAACGCTCGCCGCGTCGATGTTTGCAGCAACCACGGCTTCGAGCGTCGGGAAGACCTCGCACTCGAACTTGTCGGCGATCTCCTGGGCGCGCTCGGGGCTGGTGTCGTACACGCCCACGAGCTCAACATCCGGCATCTGCGCGTACACGCGAGCGTGATGCTGACCCATCCGCCCGACGCCGATAGCGGCGCAGCGGAGCTTCTTGTGTTCGGGCTTGCCTTCGATCATCTGCGCACTCCGTGATTCGTGTCCGCTCATCGTTTTTCGTGTCCCCGCCCGGCGGCTGCCGGTGTTAAAATTCGTTTCTGTGAGTGGTGTCCCGGTAGCTCTTGTTGTGCTCGCAAAGTCTGTGTGATTTGTACAGTGCTCTCTCAAGTTCCGGTGCCCGAGGGCGAATCGCTCTGCTTCGTGTTCTCGTTGATCGCTGCTGCCAGGCGTTCGAAGGACATGAGCCCCGAGAACCTGCGCACGATCTGGCCGTCACGCATGAGCAGCATCGTCGGCACCGTCTTGACGTCGAATCGCTCGGCGAGCGACGACTGCTGATCGGTGTCCACGCTCATCACGCGGAGCCGACCCGTAAAGCTCTGGGCCAATTGCTGCATCACAGGCTCGAGCATCCGGCAGGGCATGCACCACCTGGCTGAGAACTCAACCAAGACCGCTCCGTCCGACACCGCGGTGTCGAATGTCTCGGCCGTCAGTATCTCGATCCGTGTTCGGGTCATCCATTCTCCAGTGCCCGAAGGCCATCACAAGCCCCGAGCCAGACGCTTCTTGCGTCAGCATAAGTCTACACCCCGCCCGCCTCGCATCCCAATCTGAATTCAGGTCCGGGAATACACCTATCCGTGGGGAAAGCTGGGTCGTTCTAGGGCATGTCACCCCTGATCGCACCGGTCAGGCGCAGCGCCTGCGCGTGGGCCGCGACATCGTGCACGCGAAAGAGCTGCGCGCCGGCTAGGGCGTGCATGACGGTGACGGCGACCGAGCCGCCCAGTCTCTCGGCCGGCTCGCTCTCGCGCCCGAGACCCACGCGTCCGATGAAGCTCTTTCGGCTGGCGGCGCTCATGACCGCCCTGCCGATCGAGCAGAGCTCCGCAGTGCGCCGGATCAGCTCCAGATTCTGCTCGACGCTCTTGCCAAAGCCAAGCCCGGGATCGATCACCACCGCATCCTCGCGCACGCCGCGGGCAACGGCCGCTTGCACGCGATCCTCCAGATATGTGCGCACAATCCCGACCACGTCGGTGTACTCGGGGGCGCTCGCGTATTGATCGCTGAACGAGTCCTCGCCCGGCGGGCGCAGGCGGTGCATCAGGACGAGCCCAGCGCCCGTCTTGGCCCCCAGCGTCAGGATCGCCTCGTCCTCTTGGCCGGCCGAGACATCGTTGATGATGTGCGCACCCGCCTCGATCGCGCGTTTGGCGACCGCTGACCGCGTGGTGTCCACGCTAATGAGTATCTCGGGAAGCTCGCGCCGGATGCCCTCGATCACGGGCAGGATGCGAGCGAGTTGTTCTTCTGCAGATATGCGATCGGCGCCGGGGCGTGTCGATTCGCCGCCGACCTCCAGCACTTGGGCGCCCTCTTCTGCGCATTGGCGCGCCCGCTCGATGGCCTTGGCGGGGGTGTTGTACTGCCCGCCGTCGGCGAAGCTGTCGGGGGTGATGTTGAGGATCGCGACGACTTTGGGCTCTGTGAGATCGAGCGACTTTCCGTGCGCGAGTTGCCAGGTGGTGTGGGGCATCAAACTTCCCGTGGCGGAGGCTTCCAGCCTCCGCGTGCTTCCTGAAGCACTGTACGAGTTCAAAAAAGAAAGCGGAGGCCGAAGCCTCCGCCACTGAGTCGCAGGTTTTGCTCAAATGTGTTTAGAAGCTGGGGGGTGCTTCTTCCTGGCCGCCGCCCGGACCGCCCATGCCGCCGGCCATGCCCTGGAAGGCGGCCCCGGTTTCCTTCATGAGTTCGATCAGGTCGGTGGGGACCACGGTGCGGATGCCCACGCCGCCGCCCGAGGAGGCCATCGACATCGCAAGGGGCGTGACGTTCTCGGGGATGTCCACGTTGACGGGGCCGGCGAACATCGCGACGGTCGGCAGGACCGCCTTGAGGATCGTGCCCATATCGACGTAGACGTAGCCGAACGCCTCGTCGTGCAGACGCTCGTTCTGAGCCATGACCATCTCGTTCTTGGCGAGCTCGCCGCCGTTCTGAGCCGCGCCGACAGCCTTCTCGAGCAGCGTAGCGCTGGTGCTGTAGGTGACGACAACGGTGTTCTCGTCGGCAGCAGCGGCGTAGCCGTTCGGGCCGCCCGAGGGGCCAAAGAGCATGGGCATCATCATCTGCATCTGCATCGCGCCCGGGGTGTTCATGTCGGGCAGCATCTGCATGGACCACTTGTACGCGTCGACGCCGCCGATCTGCTCGGGCGCGTCGGCAAAGGTGGTGGTCATGCTCAGGCCGCTGGCGACCTGCCCGTTGGTGGCCTTAATCTGCTCACCGAACATCTCGACCAGCCCGTTGGCGTCGGGCGAATCGATGACCGCGGTCGTGTTCACAAAGAGCCCGCCCATGAGGCCAGCCGGGTTGAGCCCGATGGTCTGAGCCATGCCGCGCGCGTTGTTCAGGAACGCGACCGGGTTCATGCCGGGGACCTGGTTCATCTGGTTGCCGGCCTCTGCCATCTTCGAGATCATCGCCTTGATGCCCGGGGCCGAGCTGTCCAGTGCGTATGCGAAGAGGTAGGGTCCGCCCGGGAGCTTGTTCATGAGCTTGGCAGCATCGCCCGACTGGGAGAAAGTGCCAGCCAGTTCGCTGCCGCCCTTGAAGCTGGCGCCGATCTCGAAGCTGAAGCCGTAGTCACCGCCGGAGAGGCCAAAGAGCCCGCGCTGCGCGTCACGGCCGAAGGCCTGCACGAAGCCGTCCATCATGTTGATCGAGGCCTGCGCCTGCTCGGCGTCCTGGCCGCCCATGGCCATCATCTGGCCCATGTTCTGTGAGGCCTCGGCCCAGCCGGCGAGCATGGGCTCGCGGAGGTGGTCCATGTTGGCGATGACGAGGATGGTGCTCTCCTCAGCCATGCGCTGGCCGATGTCGCCCAGCATCGCCTCGTGCTCTTCGGTGTTGCCCTCGCTGGCGTCGAAGGCTTCGAGTGATTCCTGCTTGGGGCCGACCATGGCGTACCCGCCGCCGAGATCCTTGACGAAGACGTCGTTGCCCTCGATGTTGAGCATCTCGAGGCCTTCGCCCGTGCCACCGAAGTTGCCGACGAGGGCGGCGTAGTCGCTGACGGGCATCAGGATGACCATCGGGGGCTCTTCGCCTTCTTCGTTCATGCCTTCAACCGAGGTGATGGCGATGGCGGCAGAGCCCTCGGCGTTGATGCCGGGCATCGACAGCATGGCCTTGGCCATCTGGACGCCGGCCTGGGCATCGGCCTGATTCATCGCGCCGGTGATCGCCTCGGCTTGGCTAAAGAACGCGTTGACGTTCCCGATCGAGATCACCACAGGCGTGCTTGCCGGCACGCGGTCGAGCACCTCGGGCACATCGGCGTTTGCCAGACCAAGGGGGAGCCCGGCGATACATGCCGCGGCAA
>CAXBOF010000026.1:0-10888 GCA_963977205.1 uncultured Phycisphaera sp.
CCAGCCGATCTCCTCGGTATGCCCGATGCCCAGCCTTCGACCCCGCTGCAGACCCCACCCCCAACACTGATCCTGCTCCCGGGCGGGCTGTGCGTGTCGGGCGTCGCTCTCTGGGCGGTCCGACTGAGCTCGGCATTGGCAGAGCGGGGCGGGCAGGTGACGCTCGTTCTCTTCGGGACGACCAAAGATTCAGCCAAGCTCGACCTGCCGATCGACCCACGGGTGCGGGTGGTGGACCTCGGGCATCTCGTACCCATCGAAAGCTGCCAGGGGGATCTCTCGGAGTACCTGCCGACGATCGCAGATGAGACGCTCAGGCTGACACGATTCGGGACCGTGGCCGTCTTGCCCAATCAGCACGGCGACTGCTACGGGATCGCGGCCGCCCTCACCCAGACGCTGGGCGATCGAGTCCGGGTCATCGGCACAGCCCATTCCGACAACGCCTATGACCTGCGGCTGCTCTCCCACTACGCCCCGATGCTGACACGTTTGGTTGCGGTGAGTAAGACCCTCGAAGCAGAGGCCCGTTCGGCTTTGCCAATGCGCGCAAACGATGTAGCGCACATTCCCTACGGCGTGCCGATGCCGGAGTTGGATGTTGGGCGAGCGACGATGACCGATCGACCGATCCGGCTGCTCTATGCGGGTCGGTACGAGCATCGCCAGAAGCGCGTTATGGCTCTGCCGAGGCTCGCTGAGCTATTGACGCAGAGCGGCATCGATTTTGAGCTGACGATCGCGGGCGATGGACCGGCCAGGAGAGAGCTCGAAGACGCGTGCGCCAATATGCAGCGGGTGCGGGTGCTGGGGGCGCAGTCGCAGGATGAGCTGGCACAGCTGCTCGGGGCGCACGACGCGATGGTGCTGCCCTCGCGGTATGAGGGGCTCTCGATCGCGATGCTCGAATCAATGGCGCGCGGCTGCGTGCCGATCGTGACGCGTTGCGACTCGGGCTCGGCCGAGGCGATCGAGGATGGGGTTTCGGGCCTGATCGCGGATGTCTTACCCGATGAGGACGAGCTGGCTGCTGCCAAAGGCTTGTTCTCGTGCGTGCGCCAAGCGCTGCAGCTCGATCTCTCGGTGCTCGCCAAGGGCGCAGCGGGCCGGTCGCGGGATCGGTACACACTCGAACAGCATGCAGGCCGATGGTGTGAGCTGCTGAGTGAGGCGGTGCGGGATGAAGTCAGATGCTGGCCCGCCACGAGGCCCTGCGCGTTTACATCGAGTGTTGGCGGCGTGTCGGGCTCGGTGCCCGAGGGCGGCGGCGAATCGCTCAAACGTGTGCTGGCCGAGCTCGGTGGCAGGGCGATCGTGATCCACGGCGGCGGCAGGCACACGCTGGACCTGGCGCATCTTTTCGCTCACGCCGACGTGAGGGCGGTCGTGGACGATGACCCGGCCCGCTTCGGAGAGCGGCTGCTGGGCTGGAAGATCATCTCGCCGCACGAGGCGGGCATGACGGGCGCGACGGATGTGGTGATCAGCTCATCGATGCACGAGGACGCGATCTGGGCGCGGCGGGCGGTGTACGAGGAGCAGGGCCTGCGTGTGCACAGGCTTTATCAGGCTGCGAGCTTGGAGACCAAACCCAGACGGATGGCCTCTTCGACCAGGCCCTGACGCCAGGTGTGGCGCTTGAGCGGCAGGAATCGCTGGTACACCTCTTTGATGTCCTTCACAGAGTGTGAAGGCTTGCCAGCCAACTCCTCGATTTCGCGCGCGAGCGCATCGCAGGTTTCCTGTTCCTGCGCGCACATTTGCGAGCACTCGCGGATGAAATCGGGATCGCGGACATCGCGGCCAAAGACGGCGTGCGCACAATCCGGGTTGATCTTGGCCAACTCCAGCGACTGGCCGCCCAGATGCCTTTCACGCTCGAGGTAGGCGGCGAGCGAATAGCGGTGGTCGTGCGTGACCACGGCTTCGGGTTGGTAGAGAACGCGTGAGCCGAGCGTGTGCGCCAGCCGATAGCCCCACTCGAGATCCTCGAACATCGCGCGGGGGAGGCGCTCTTCGAATCGGATCCGCCTGGCGTTCTCGGTGCGGAGCGACAGGTTCAGCGTCCACGCGTGGCGGAAGCCCCAGTCTATATTGGGATCCCGGCTGGCATCGTGCCGGTCCATCCTGTCGTAGAAGAACACGAGCGATGTTTCGCGGATGAGTCGATCGAAGACCGTGTCGCTCTGCGGGACGAACCAGGGGGCGCTGCCGAGGACGAGGTCGGCTCTAGTGACCGCTTCGTGCGCACGCAGGTGGTGTTCGAGCAGATCGGGCGCGGGGGTGACATCATCGTTGAGAAAGAGGATGACTTGGCCCTTGGCCTGCTCGATGAGCGCGTTGCGCGTGGCTGCCGGGCCTCGGTGCGGGAGCTGGATCAACCGGGCGAAGGCGCGTGAATCTGGTTGTGAAGCGGGGGGAGTTTGGCCGTCGAGACCGACGAGCACCTCGAATCGGTGTTGCTCGATGGTCTGGTGGTTCAGTGCGTCCAGAAGCCGCTTGAGAAGCTCGTTTCGGCCCCGGCTCGGGATGGCGACGGTCAGTTCCATGCTGAGTTATCGACTGATCGGGGCGCTTGGCTTTGCAGTCAGGCTGACAAGCCGGCGCGAAGTTGGTGGCCGGCGTGTCCGATATGACCGACAGCTGGAGCGTCCGCGCCAGGAGATAAAGACATGATCGACAAGAACCGCATCGTTGAACCCCTGCCCTTTAAGCCGCCCCAGATGGATCGCCGTCGTCACACGCGGTGGGCGCTGGACCGTCCCTGCAAGATGCGGCGGGCTTCGAGCATCACGTTCGAGCCGGCCAGGACGGTCAACGTGGCGCCCGGCGGCGTGCGTCTGAATGTGCTGGGCGAGAAGCGGTACGCGATCGGTGATCGCATCGAGATGGCTGTTGCGTGGGACAGCGAGCCGGTGGTCGGGCGTGATGCGCTCCTGATCGGTCGCGTGGTCCGCGTGATGCCCGGCGAATGCGGTCAGTCGCTGGCGGTTCAGTTCGAGCAGCCGATGAGCCTGGACGCTTCGGTGCTCGACCCGGCAGCGTAAGAGCCTTTGCTGTCCGCAATTCCGTCATTTCGCGTACAAACGCGGCGCTAGAATCCCGAGCAGCCTGTATTTGTGTGGCTGCGAAGGGAGCCCGGATGCTTTGGCAGCCCTCATTGCCCGAACGGTACACGAAGGCCGACCCGGAAACGCTGGCGCGTGAGATTGCGGATCGTCGACAACGGCTCGGCGATCGTCTCGTGATTCTGGGGCACCATTATCAGAGCGACGCGGTTATCAAGCACGCAGACCTGACGGGCGACAGCCTGAAGCTCTCGCAGCTTGCGGCGAAGGTTTGCCGGGAGCAGGCGGTCGAGCACCTCATCTTCTGTGGCGTGCACTTCATGGCCGAGACGGCCGACATGCTCAGCCCGGAAGAGGTCGCGGTGATCCTGCCGGACCTTTCGGCGGGCTGCTCGATGGCGGACATGGCGCAGTACGACGACTGCGTCTTTGCGTGGGACACGATCCACAAGGAACTCGACAAGCAGGGCTTTACGGGGCGCGTGATCCCGATCACGTACGTGAACTCGTCGGCGGCCATCAAGGCGTTTGTCGGGGCGCACGGCGGGTCCTGCTGCACCAGCTCCAACGCCGACCGCGTGTTCGAGTGGGCCGCCAACGGGGGCGACGGCAGCGGCGACGATGACATCAAGATCCTGTTCCTGCCCGACCAGCACCTGGGGCGCAACACGGCCCACAAGTTTGGGATCGACGTGTCCAGGCACGCGGCTCTGTACGACCCGCGGCTGACGAACCGGGGCGAGCCGATGGGCGGGATGACGCCCGAGCAGCTCCGTGAGGCGAGCGTGATCCTCTGGGCGGGGCACTGCTCGGTGCACAAACTCTTCAGGGCTGAGCACGTCGACGAGATCCGGGCGTTGTCGGCCAAGGAGAGCGACCAGCAGCCGTGGAAAGTGATCGTGCACCCCGAGTGCGCCAAAGAGGTGGTGGACAAGGCGGACCTGTCGGGCTCGACGGAGTTCATCCTCAACACGATCGGTCAGGCCGAGCCGGGGTCGCGGTGGGCGGTGGGCACCGAGCACAACATGGTCAACCGCTTGCGTCAGCAGGCTGCCGAGCGCGGCGTGACGGTGCGGATCCTGTCGGACTGCCAGTGCCTGTGCACGACGATGTACCGGATCGATGAGCCGCACTTGCTTTGGGTTCTGGACCAGCTCTGCGGGCTGTCGCCCAGCGGCAAGGAGCGCGAGCCGACGGTGCCCAATCAGATCCGCGTGGCCGGCGAGATCCGGCTAGATGCGCTGCTCGCCCTGGATCGGATGATGACGCTCAGTGCGCCCGCGATGAGCCGGGACTAGTTCAAATGCAAACGCCGACCCATTCGGTGGGTCGGCGGCAGTGTTTGTTCATCTGTGATTCCGGGCTTGTCGCCCGTTTCGGATGCACGCAGCTCAGCTGCGCGCGGCACCGGCGGGGCGTTTGGTGGTCGGCTTGGCTTCGGTGAAGGCGGCGACCTGCGCATCGGTCTTCGCGTCGACTTTCGCACCGGGCTTGGCCTCGACCTGAGCCGGGGCGGATGCCTTTGAGCCGAGGCGCTGGCCGAGCTGCTCGGTGGCCTGCCTCATCAATCGGCCGGCCTTGAAACGCACGGACCACTTGGAGGGGACCTCGACGCGTTCGAGTGTTTTGGGGTTCTGGGCGATGCGGGCCTTGCGCTCGCGGACTTCGAAGACGCCGAAGTCGCGGAACTCGAGCCTCTTGCCCTCGCCGAGATCATTCACGACTTCATCAAGAACAGATTGAACGATCATCTTGACGACGACGCGCTTCTGGCCCGTCTTCTCGGCGATGCGATCGATCAGCTCCTTCTTGGTGATGGTGATGGTCGTGGGTTTGGTCTCGGTCTCTCTTGCCATTGCTCCCCCGATCTCGCAGTGATCGTCCGTCCCCCGCCTGCTCCGTGCGGGGGTCAAATGTAGCCCGCCAAAGAGCGATTGGCTACGTCCCGGGCCGACATAAACATCGGCTTCTGGACAGTTTAGCGAAAGAACGCCCGCGGCGATACGCGCATGTTGACCCTAGGCACGCTCGGGCGAACAAGTCGAGCCCGGCGGGGTTTCAAGAGTGATGCCATTTCGAGAGGTGACTGAAAAAACAGTTCGAACGAAATCAACTAGAACGAAATCGACAGGCCCCCGTAGAGGCCGGCCAGTGCGCCCTCGGCCTCAACGTCGTCGGACGACAGATCGAACACCAGAAGCCTGTACCCGATCTGGGCCGCCACGTTTGGCACGGGCGAATACCGGAAACCCGCGGTGATGTCCAGCGACGACGAAGACTGGTCGTCGATCTCTGGAAGATACCCGAAATTCGTCGAGAGGTCGATCCCGTATTTCTCGTCGAACTCGACCGCCCATTTGAAGCCGACGATGGGTTCGATGTGGAACATGTCGCCCTGATTGCTGGCGGGGATGCCGCTGGTGCGACTGACACTGAGATCGTAATCATACGCGCGCAGCCCGACGACGGCTTCGAAGCTGGAGCGCATCAATTGCACGCCGAATTCGTCGAGATCGGTTGCGTAGGACCAGATCTGGTAGCCAGCGCGGAGGCCGAAGGTATCCAGGTCGATTTTTGTGACGAGTGTATCACCCGGTGCGACATTCAGCGAACCGAGCGCCATGGCATTCTGGGCGACAGAGCCGCCGTGCTGGCTTGTGATTGAGCCGAGCAGCGAGACCCGCCACGGGCCTTGGCGGAAATGGGCCTCGACGCCGCCACCCAGTCGTGGGTCGTCGATCGAGAGGTCTTTGGTGGTCGCAAGATCGTTTCCCGTAAAGCCGACGCTGCCGCCGGGCGAGGCGTACCAGACGAAGGGTTCGATCTGGAATCGGGGTTGCTCGAACTCGCAGCGGTTGTAGGTGCCCGAGAAGAAGCCGAGCCTTCGGGCGTTCGGTTCGTGGGTGGGCTGCGTTTCGGGCTGGAGGATGGGCTCATCCTGCGCACAGGCCAGGCCCGCACAGGCAACAATCAGACACAACGAGACGATCCGTATCACGCCAGCCATCTCCCCTCTTTGGACCGGCAAGCGTACCGTGCTCACGGAGCCCGCGTGTGACACCGACACCCAAACAACCCGAGCCCGAGGATCGCCCCGCAGGCGAGATCCGTCTGGCGGCCGGGGTGGTCGTGCCCGAGGCCGCCCTTGAGTTCACGTATGTCAGCAGCTCCGGGCCGGGCGGCCAGAACGTCAACCGGCGTTCGACCAAGGCCAGGCTTCGGCTGAAGGTGGCGGATCTGGCTCTTCGGCCCGCGGCTGAGCGGCGGCTACGAAACCTGGCGGGCTCGTTGATCACCGACGAGGATGAGCTGGTCATCGCCAGCGACTCGACACGCAGCCAGCGGGCCAACCGTGAGGACTGTCTGGATAGGCTGAAAGAATTGGTGGCGCGGTCGCTGGTGGCCCCGAAGCCTCGCAAGAAGACCAAGCCGACACGCGGCTCGGTGGAGCGTCGGCTCAAAGAAAAGCGCATCCGCTCGCAGCGCAAATCGAGGCGCCAGGGCGACGCGGATGGGTGAGTTGACACTTGCCATCGAGACGAGCAACCCCTCTTCGGGTGGGACACCCGGCGTGGCGCTGGGCTGGGTGGAAGGTGAAGATGTCCGACTGATCGGCGAAGAACCCATCGGCGAGGGCGAACGCCACGACGACCTGCTCATGCCGGCGATCCGGAAGCTGATGGAGCGCGAAGGATTCAAAGCCAGGCAGCTTGGCCGAGTGGTCTGCTCGATCGGGCCGGGCGGGTACACCGGGCTCCGCATCGCGACGGCAGCCGCCAACATGATCGCACTGACCGCAAACGCCAAGCTCTACGGCGTGCCCTCGGCGTGGGTGGCTGCGCAAGAGACCAACCCGGCAGGCCCGTTTGCGGTGGCTTTGGCTTCGAAAAAGGACTCGAGCTACGTCACGGTCTTTCGCGGAGATGGCTCGGAACCCGAGCCGGGGCGGGTCATCGAGGCGGACCAGATTAAGGGGCTCGGGATTCGGGTCATGCTTGGCGACTCGTATCTGCCTGTGTCGTTCAGGGAGTTGTGCGCCGAGCTTGGAATTGAGGTCCGCGAGCCGAGCTACTCGGCCAGGGCGTGCCTGATGCTGGCTCCACGTCTGAGGGCTATCCCTGTGGGCGAGCTGGTGCCCGAGTACGGGCGGGAGGCGGAGGCGGTCACTAAGTGGCGTCAGCTCCACCCCAAACCGGGCAGATCTTAACGATTCGGCGGGTCGTGCCGGGATCAACGTGAAGTTAGGCAACCTGGGAACCGACCAACCTTTGTGGCGCAGACTGCACGGATGCGGTCGGAATCTGCTTACAGAGGGCCCTCCCATGGCCGAGACTCCTCCGACCGATTACGGTCGCAAGAAAATCTTCACCACCGGCGAAGCGGCGCAGGTCTGCAAGGTCAGCCAGCAGACCATCATCCGGTGCTTCGACTCGGGTCGACTGACGGGCTTTCGGGTCCCCGGCTCGAAGTTCAGGCGGATCCCGCGTGAAGAGCTCATCCGTTTCATGAACACCAACGACATCCCGCTCGATCTGATCGAGGGCGGCACGAAGCGCATCCTCTGCGTGGACGACGACCCGGAGATCCTCGAGCTCTTGGCCGATATCTTCGGAGACGATCAGCGATTCGAGATCGAGTCCTGCGGCACGGGGTACGACGCGGGGCTGCTCACAGCAAGCTTCAAGCCCAATCTGATCCTGCTCGACTACAAGCTGCCGGACATCAACGGCAACGAGGTGTGCAAGCGCCTGCGCTCGACGGATGAGCTGGCGAGCACGCGGGTGGTGTTTATCTCGGGTGTGATCGATCGGGCCGAGGCGGACCAGTTGATCGAGGCGGGCGCGGACGGGTTCATCAAGAAGCCATTCGATGTGGCCAACCTGATGGAGACGGTCGAGAGCCTGCTTGGGATCGAGTCGCGTTCGCGTGACAACGGCGTGAGCCACTAAACCGGAGCCACGATGGAAGGTGCGCAGGCCCAGGGCGGGAAGCAGAAGGTGGAGCTGATCCTCGAGCGGATCGACCAGCTCCCCACGCTGTCGCCGATCGCGCAGCGGCTGCTGAACGTGGCGACCTCGGACGATGTTGATATCGCGGAGCTCTCGGCGCTGATCGAGACGGACCCGTCGCTGACGGGCAAGGTGCTCTCGCTCTGCCGGCGGAGCGACCGGGGCGTCAGCGAGACCGTCACCAACGTGCAGCACGCGGTGACACTGGTCGGGCTGGAAGCGATCCAGTCCGCGGTGCTGAGCGTTGAGGTGTACAACCTCATGTCCGGCACGGAAGAGGAAGAAACAAACACGGGCTTCGACGGTCAGGGGCACTGGCGGGCGTGCATCTCGGTCGCCTCGGCGTGCGAGCTGATCGCGCAGGCGCTCAGGCTGCCCAAAGTGCGGTCGGAGACGGCGTTCACGGCCGGGCTTCTGCACGGCATCGGGCGCTCGGCGCTCAATCTGGCGCTACCGGGAAGCTACGGCAAGGTGCTGCGGATCGCAGAGCAGCGCGGCGTGGACTCGGCAAGACTCGAGCGCGAGTTGATCGGGCTCGACCATCAGGCTGCGGGCCGAAGGCTTGCCGAGCACTGGGGCTTGCCGCTGATGATGCAGGACGTGGCGTGGCTGTACGACATGCCGGCCGAGAGCGTGCCTGACCTGCAGCACCGCCAGCTCATCGGGATCGTCGCGTGCGCCAGGTCGCTGTGCCGACGGATGAATCTTGGTTGGTTCGGCGACTTTGCGCAGGCGCCGGATGTAGGCGAGATCGCGCGCGGCTTCGGGCTGGATGAACTGAAGGTTGAGAGTGTCGCCACCAGCGTGCACGAGCGCGTAGCCGAGCGCTGCGGGGCGCTTGGCATGGACGAGATTTCGCCCGTCGAGGTGCTGCTCGAATCGGTGACGCGAGCCAACGCGCGGCTCGCTTCGCTCAACCGGTCGCTGGCCAACAGGAGCGATCACGGAACGCAGCAGAAGAAGATCCTCGATGCGATCGGCGATTTCTGCGAGAAGAGCCGAACCAGCGCCGGGCTCGCCGGGGCGATGTCGCAGGTTGCCAAGTCGGCGGCCGACCTGATCGGGGGCGAGCTCTTTACGATCGTGACCCAATCGGAGCGCGGCGAGCAGTGGCGGATGTTCAGGTTTACCGAGACGGGCAACCTTGTGCGTTCTGAAGTGCTGGCGGCACCGATGCTCGACGAGACCCGGAGGGCGTCGCTGACGATGCTGACCGACCCGTCGCAGGCACTGAGCAGCGGCATCAAGATCATGGGGTTCCTGGCTCAGTACGCCACCGAGAACGTGGAGCTGGAGCGCATCCGCATCTTGCCGTTGATCACAGGTGAGGATGCCGAGGATCGGCCCGCCCAGTGTGCGCTGCTGTTCGTCGAGAAGGACTTTGAGAAATCGATCCCGAGTTCGGTGCAGCGGCGGGCGGTGCTGTCGGTCTGGGGCTCGGCCGTCGCGTCGGCGCTCCGCCACGAGTTTGCGCGCAAGCTCTCGGATGAGCTGGCGGATCGGCACCGCGATCTCGCCGAGACGCAGGCCAAGCTCGCCGAGACGCAGTCGATGGCGCGCCTGGGCGTGATGACCGCGGGGGCGGCGCACGAGATGAACAACCCGCTGACGGTCATCAAGGGCTACGCGCAGGTGCTCCGCTCGCGGGTGGCTGACAGCGAGCTGCGCAAGCTTGCGGAGAAGATGGGCGTGGCGGCTCAGGAGATCAGCGACCTGATTTCGAGCATGAATCTGATCGCCGACCCGCCGGAGCCTGAGGCGGAGCGCTGCTCGATCCAGGGCATCATCAACGAGGCGGTGGTGGCTACGCGCGAGCGGACGCGCATGAACTGCGCCTCGCGGATCTCGATTCCGCCGGGCATGCCGGTGGCGCTGCTTGATCCGCAACTCCTTCGCAGTGCGCTGGTTGAGCTCATCGCAAACGCCGCGGAATCGGGAACGACAGAAATCATTGAGATCCGTGTTCAAATCGATCAACTCGATGACCGACTGCTGTTGATGGTCAAGGACCATGGCAACGGGATGTCGCAGAAGACGCTGGACCACGCGTTCGATCCGTTCTTCAGCGAGAAACCCGCCGGCCGACAGACCGGGCTGGGGCTTTTCCGGGCGAGGCGTCTGGTGGAGCTCATGGGCGGGTCGGTGTCGCTCTCGTCGAGAGAGAGCACCGGGACCAGGGCGCTTCTGATGCTGCCGACGTGGCGGGCACCGGAGCTGGAGCGAGAGAAGAGCAAGGCCGCGTAAGACGCAGGCCCAGTGGAAGGCGGAGTGATGGGCGGGATCAGGCGCAACATGGGCGAGGAAGCTGGTGGTCGTGACCGGACGAGGGCGCGGCGACAGAGCGTTCCCGCGGCACCGGACATCCGTCACGCTGCGGCGCGGGCGCTCGTGGTCAGCGGCACCGATGCCACGGCGATGCTCGTCGGCCCGGTCCTGGGCGAGCTCGAGGTGCCGATGGAGTGCCAGTACACCGTCGACGATGCCCGCCTGCGCCTGAGCCAGACCGAACGCCCGAGGGTCGACGTCCTCGTGCTCCATCAGGACACGCCCGGCGCTCAGGAATTTATCCGTCAGCTCTCGATCAGCTCGCCGGCGATCTCGTGCGTGATTGTGAGCCAGAAGGCGACGCTCGATGATGCGATCACGGCGATGCGCTGCGGCGCGGTGGACATCATCAGCGCTGAGCAGGGCACCGATCTGGCAGGGGCTGCCCTGCGCTCGGCGCTCGACCGCTCACGCGTGGCCCGTCAACGCGAGGAGCGGGCCATCCGCCTGCGCTCGGTGTGCAAGAAGCTCAACAGCGCCCGCCAC
>CAXBOF010000027.1:0-10839 GCA_963977205.1 uncultured Phycisphaera sp.
AGCTGAAATTCGGCGACACGGACATTCGGGTCTTCTCTGAGTGTTCACGCCCCTCCTCAAGTCTCTCGTTCTCATGTGTCGGAATCGAAGTGACTTGCTCGCCCTCCGTGAAGACCCGAATGTCCGTGTCGCCGAATTTCAGCTGATACGAATACGCACGACCGAGATTCACAAAGAGCTCCTGGTCGTCAGGCCGATCCTGGGCAGCAGTGACGAGATTCTCAATCACCCTCTCAACCGGCATCGCAGTCGGCCTGGCCCACATGGGCGCTGGCGCCCGCATGCAAGCCACGCACAATCCGAAGGCACACACAACCAAAGACTTCATTTTCATATCCCCACCCCCACCGGCTCCGTCGGCGTCATCTTGAGGATCTCATCCACAATATCGTCCGGGTTCACACGGTCCGCCTCGGCCTCGAAGTTCAGAATCAGCCTGTGCCGAAGCGCCAGCTTGGCGACGTGCCGGATGTCCTCGTTGCCGACGTGATACCGCCCCTCTGTCACCGCGCGCACCTTCGCGCCAAGGATCAGCGCCTGCGCACCGCGCGGCGAAGATCCGCACCGCACGTACCGGTTCGTCGCGCTGCTCGTCCCCCCCGCGAACTCACCCTCGGGGTGCGTCGCCAGGATGAGACGGGCCGCGTACTCCTTCACGTGCGGCGCGATCACCACAGAGCGGATCAGTTGCTGAGCTTCTAGAATCTTCGGCCCGTCGAACAGCTTGCCGACCTCGGGCGTGTGCGCCCCCGTCGTGCGGTCGATGATCGTCATCAGGTCATCGAGCTTGTTGTATTCGAGATTGATCTTGAAGATAAACCGGTCCAGCTGCGCCTCGGGCAAGGGGTACGTCCCCTCCTGCTCGATCGGGTTCTGCGTCGCAAGCACAATAAACGGCAACTCCAGCTTGTATGTCTGACCCGCGACCGTCACGCTCCGCTCCTGCATCGCCTCGAGCAGCGCCGACTGCGTCTTGGGCGTGGCCCGGTTGATCTCGTCGGCAAGCACCACCTGCGCAAAGATCGGCCCCCGCTGGAACTCGAACTGACGACGGCCCGTCGCCTGATCCTCCATCACGATGTTCGTGCCGATCACGTCCGCCGGCATCAGGTCGGGCGTGAACTGGATCCGGCTGAACGGCAAGTCCAGCGTCTCCGCAAGCGTGCGCACGAGCAGCGTCTTACCGAGCCCCGGCACACCCTCGAGCAGAACATTGCCGCCCGCGAAGAACGACATCAGCACCGCATCAACCACCTCCCGGTGACCGACGATGACCTTGCCCACCTCGTCGACGAGGGCCTGGTAGCTTTTCTTGAACGCCTCGCACCGTGCCGCGACTTCCTGGGGCGTCTGGGCACTCTCGTTGATCGCCATCGTTTGGCTCCTTGCTCACCAATCCGCATACCGGCCGGGCCGGGTGCAACTAATCCTGATCCATCTCGTCTTTGGCGCGTTTCTTCGCCTTGAGAAGCCGACCCAGCCCCTCGTCCTCGGCCTCACCGCTTGCCGCGTCTGGCTTCTGCTCATCCTTCTTGATCAGCGGCGCGGAACTCTCGCCACCGATCGGCGAATCGTCCATGCCTGCTTTGTACTCAAACTTCCGTTTCGAGACGTCGGCCTTCGTTTCCTGCGACTGCTTCGTGTCCGCTTGCTCCTGCTCGCCGGACATCTTCGCCTGAGCCCTCGCGCGCGCTTCGCGGAGCGTCCCGACCGAGGCCGCCTCCACACTCTTCGATTTCCCGAACGCCCTCGCTCCGATCGCGCGCAGCACACCCAGGTCCAGCCGAACCCGGCGCACCGCGACATCGATCAAAAACACACCGATCGCCAGCATCGCGCAGAGCAGATATATCGACTCGCGCGCGACTGGCCGTGTCAAACCGTCGCGCAGCCACAGGTTCGCCTGCTGCGCATCGACCGGCAAAACCCGCCCGCCCGTGCGCTCTGCGATCTGGCGCAGAAGCCCCGCGTTGTCCTCGAGCGCCCGGAACTCATCCGTAAACGGCTTGGTCACCGCCGCCTGCACCGTGCCCTCCATCGGCGCGACTTCATCGCCCCCCGATGTCGAGTACCGCAGCCCCACGATGTACGAGCCCGGGTTCGAGGAATCGAACCGCGCGACATACCGCCCGGGCCCATCCTGCCGCAGCGTGATCTCCTGCGACTCGCCGCCCGGGCCGGCCACGCGCCCCTTGATCGTCGCGAAGTTGATCCGCTCGCCAGAGTCCGGCATCGCAAGATCTACCGTCAAAACCGACTCATCGCCGAGCTGCTCGATCTTCGTCCGCGCCTCAGCAGAACCCGTCGGGCGCATGACCCACCGCATGTGCTCGCCCCAGAACGACCGGTACCCAGCCCAGCCCGGCCAATCGGGCGACCAGCGCGTCGTGACATCCCCCGTAAACGCAAGCACACGCCCGAGCCCCCGCTGCCACTGCGCCAGGATCGGGTCGTCCTGCGGCCCGCGCATCGTCACGACCGCCAGGCCGTCCTGCCGATCGCTCGTCACGACGTAGCCGCGGATACTGGGCACACCCGTCACGCCCGTCATCGGGGCGCTTGGCATGCCCGTCATCGCCGGCTCAAACGGGTTGCCCTCCCAGATGAGCGAACGCTTCACGGTCTGCGCTTCTTTGATGAAAATCTTGGGGATCGTCGCAAGCTGCGTCGAGGTTGTTATGCCGTAGTACCGCCCGCCCGTGAACTCGGCGATGTCCTTGAGGCGTTTCAGGTCCGGGCTGGCGACACCTCCGCTGTGCGGGAAGACACCCACCGTGCTGATTGTGATGCCCGCATCAACAAACTTCTGCAGCAGCGCGGCCGAGGGTGGCGACGGGTCACCGTCGGTCACGATGATCGCGTGGCGCTGACCTGCCGGTGCATTGCTAAGCCCGTTGTACGCAAGCTGCACCGATGGGTGCATGTCGGGCATATCGCCGAAACTGAGCCGGTTGATCGCCGCGCGCACCGCCGAGCCGTCGCCGCGCTCCGATATCGGGTACACCCACGACACCCCGCCGCCAAAGCCCGTGTACTCGATGATCCCAACGAGATCGAGCCGCGACAGCGCCATCGAGGCCGCCTCGGCCGTCTGCCTGCCGTAGTACACACCCTCGGGCATCTCGATCGAGTGCATGATCAGCGCCAGCGCCCCGCGTGGCATCTGCCTGGATTGCGGCGGATCGAGTTGCACGGGCAGCACATCCTCCAGCTCCGAGCCGATCCACCCGCCCGCGCCGAACGATTCGGGCCCGCCCGTCATCAGGAGCCCGCCGCCGCTGTCCTCGACATACTGACGCAGCGCGACCTGCTGCACCTCGCTGAACGCGTACGCGGGCACGTTGCAGAGCACCACCGCGTCGTAGCCGTTGAGCTCGACCAGCGAAGCCGGCGCCCGATCCGCAAGCACCGCTTCCACACCGATCCGCTCGGCCTCGAGCGCCGCGATGAAGTCCGCCGATTCACGCTCGTTCTCGGCGATGACAAGCACACGCCCCTCGCCCGAAAAGAACGTGATCGAGCCGGCGCTGTTGTTCTCGTCGATCACGTCCCCGATGCCGCGCTCGGCCTCGTCGGGCTCAAAGACCGCCGTGATCTCCTGCGGCCCGCGCCGAGTCACACCCATCGGCACCACAAGCGTGTTCGAACCCGCCTCGAGCGTCACCGCCACACCCAGCCCCGGGCCCGCCGGATCCAGATCGATCGGCGTCCCACCGATCAGCACCGTCAGCGTGCCCTTGGTCTGGCGCGTCGACTGGATCGACACCCGCGCATTGATCAGTTCGCCCATCCGCGCCGACGTGGGCGTCTCGACGCGCTCGACGATCACCTCGCCCTCGTAGCGGTACGTCAGAGGCAACACATCGATCGGAACGCCCATCGCCCGGGCCGTCTCGGCCGCCGCCAGCAGACTCCCGTCCGTCTCGTTGCCGTCGGTAATCACGAGCAGCCGGTATGCCGCGTCGCTGGGCCGGATCGCCAGCGCCATCCGCACCGCTTCTTCCAGATTCGTCCCGTCCGCCGAGCCAACCGTCTCCGCTTCGAGCGACTGGCGCAGCGTGCTGGGCAGGCTCTGCACGTACGCCTCTCGGGCCGCGGTCACGCCGCCCAGCAGATCGTCATCGCCCCGCCCCACCCCGGCCGCCGCCTCGATGTATTCCTCCGCGACCGACTGCATCCGCGTGGGCACGGATTTACTCATGTCGATGACCGCCGTCACCGCCAGCTTGTCCGATTCCTCACGCCAGCTCGGCTCGGCCAGTGTCACCACAACCAGAAACACCACGAGCAAGCGCGCAAAGAGCGCCACCCGACGCGAGCCACTGCCCACCGAGGACAGACTCTTGCGCCCGATCACGATCACAAACGCCCAAACGGGCAAGATCAACCACAGCCACGCCGGCATCGCCAGCTCGATCGGCCCGACCACCATCGCCGCCAGCCCGATCATCGCCCGCCACCGGCGATCGCTTCACCATCGAGCTTGACGACCTGAATCCTGTTGTTGCCCGAGTCGAGCACGAACAGCTCATCGCCGATCACCGCCACGCCCCAGGGCGAGGCCAGCTGCCCCGTCTCGCGTCCCGGCTCACCGATCACGCCGAGCACCTCGCCCGTCTCCAGATCGATTCGGCTGACTCTGTTGCCACCGAACTCGGCGACCATGACCTGCCGCCTTCCGATCAGCTCCAGCCCATATGGATACCGCAAGAGATCCGTCGAGCCGCCACCGATCCACGCGATGTGCTCGCCCTCAAGCGTGAACCGTCCGACGCGGTGGTTGCACGCATCCGTCACGATCAGCTCGCGCGCCTGCGAATCCACCGCGATCGATTGGGGCCGATCGAACACCGCCCGGTGCTCCTGGTTGTCCTGCTCGTGCGCCACGCCGAAGACACCAAACTCGAAGAGAAACTCGAGCTCGGGCGAGAACACACTGATCCGGTCGTGCCCGCCGTACTCGCTGACATAGATCCGCTCGACGCGTCCCGCATCATCCGTCAATACCGCGATGTCCGTCGGGTACGTGAACTCACCCTCGCCCGTACCCATCGAACCGATTTCGAGCGATGGCTCATCCGAACCGCTCGTAACGTCGTACACCAGAATCCGGTGCTCGTGCGTGTCGGCCACATAAAGCCCGAGCCTCGCATCCGCGCCCGGCATCGGCGCCAGCGAGATCCCCGTGGGCTTGCCGTTGTCGAACTTGGGCGTGGTAAAGAGCCTGATGCCCCGCCCCGTTTCGGGATCGATCCGCTGAACGCGCGCACCTTTGTCCACGACCCAGAGCTGGCCCTCGGCCGCCGCGATCCCGCGTGGGTACATCAACTGCCCCGGCGAGCGCCCGGGCTCGCCCAGCACCCGCCTGACCGTGAGTCGACCGGCTTCATCCGACTTTGCCTCTTCATCGCATGCGGTCACCGCGCAGCACACCGCCGCGCACGCCAGCACCACAATGAGTCGGCCTGTCTGCTTCACACCCGCTCGCTTTCCTTTTCAGACACCGCGAACCCTCACTGATTCGGATTCGCCCCGCGGGCGGTTCGCATCCACACCAACCACAGCCCCGACGCTGCACTCACAACCAGCGTACCGAATCCGATCACCACAAGCGCCAGGCCCGCCAGATGCTCGTATCGCTGAAAATGGAGCAGATTCAGCATCGACCTTGCCAATGAAGCCATCCCGGGCGGGCTGACCACGATCGAGCTCTCGATCTCATGTATCGAGAGCCCCCCCATCGCCACCGCACCAGCCGCGATCGCAGGCCAGCCGCGCACACCCGAGGTTCTCGCCCACCCGATCGGCCCGGTCGCCCCCGCGATCAGGCGTAAGTCCCTGTCCTCACTCGGCTCGGTGAGCGCCAGGAGCACACCGATCGCCGCGGGCAGCGCCAGAAACCGCGCCACGTGCGCCAGAATCACGATCACCACGCTGTCATCGACCGACCGCCACGCGCCCGCCACCAGCACCCCGGTCACCACGCCCGGCAAGAAAGCCGTCACCACCGACGCCCCCATGCACGCGATCGTCAATCGCCTGGCCCACCTCCCGCCGCCGAGCCCGATCCAAACCGAACTGCTCGCCACAGCCGCGATCAACCCGACCACGCCCGCGATCATCCAAGCCGACCCGATCGCCCGCGACTCCGTGCGCCAGATGCTTGAGATCGTCTCGAATGACTCCAGATCCATCGCAAACAGCACCGCGGGCACAACCACCGCCACGCCGACTACACCCATCGCCATGACCGCGCCCATCGGGCCTGAACTTCTGAGCGCCTGTCCTTCGCCCCGCATCGATCGGCCACACTTCCACAATCCCGTGCACGCCGCCAGAGATGCCAGCACCACGATCACCAGCAAAGGCCAGGCCGCGACGACCACGCGCCAGCGCTCGTTCGCACCTGTCGCGTCGAGTTCGAGCCAGATCTTCGTCGCGTAGGTGTTCATCTGCGCCAGGTGCAAAGGCCCCGCCGAGCCGATCATCAGCACACTCACCAGCCCGGCCGCGATCAGCGACCGACCCGCCGACATGCCAAGCCGAAGCCGCACCCAGAGCATCGGCCCCCGTCCGACGAGCCTTGCCGCCTCCAGCGAGGCGGGGTCGATCTCTCGCACGCGCGAAGCAATCACCAGTTGCGCCACCGGGCTCGCCCAGAGCGCCAGCCCCAAAACCGCCAACACCCGCCCCGCCAAGATCGCC
Organism: uncultured Phycisphaera sp.; assembly: GCA_963977205.1. Taxonomy (GTDB): domain Bacteria; phylum Planctomycetota; class Phycisphaerae; order Phycisphaerales; family UBA1924. The sequence continues at coordinate 6,706 of CAXBOF010000027.1, forward strand.
CGCCAGCTCGGGCCCATCGCCAGCCAGTCCCCGATTCCGGTCCCCGGCCCCCGCATCAGGCCCAATCCCGAATACACCAGCCAGCTGGGCATCAGGACCGGCGCGATCAAAATCGGCGACCACCACGCCCGCCAGCCGCGGCTAAGCCACGCACCGGGCCACGCGATCACAACCGACAGCACCCCGATCAGAACCGCCCAACCGACAGTCTCGCCCAGCAGCCCAAAGCTCGGCCGAAATCCAACCCCCTCCACTGGCCCACGCAGCCCACTGACTGCCTGCACCACGAACACGCCAAGCGGATACACGCACGCAGCCGCCGCGATCACAACCCACACCACGACCGCGGGCCAGGCCGATCCCTTCAGCAAGCTCGATCGGCGTTCACCCAACAACCGCCCCTTTGCGCTCAACCCCCGGATCCGGCACAGCTTGGCCGAACCGGCTACGCTATGCCTCCAGTAAACAAGGCTATTTCGCCACCGATGACCACGCGATCTCCACGGAACACGCCATGATCGATATCCGAAAGCTGAAAGAGCTCGTGAAACTTATGGTCGAGAACGACCTGACCGAGCTGGATCTCCAGGATAAAGAAGAAACCGTTGCCCTCCGCCGAGGCCAACCCGGTGCCGTTTATACAAACCAACCCGTCGTGCACGCCGCTCCGGCAATGACGGCCCCGGCAAGCGCCAACGACACATCCGGCTCTTCCGATGGAGGCAGCGCCGACGACGGGCTCATCGCCATCGAGTCGCCCATGGTCGGCACGTTCTACTCAGCGCCCAACCCCGACAGCGACAACTTCGTCAAGGTCGGCGACTCGATCAGCTCCGATTCGGTCGTCTGTCTCGTTGAAGCCATGAAGGTCTTCAACGAGATCAAAGCCGAGACCTCGGGCACGATCGCCAAGTGCCTCGTCGAGAGCGGCCAGGCCGTCGAGTTCGGCCAGAAGCTCTTCCTCGTCAAGCCCAACTGACCTCTCGGCCCCCGGCCATCGGCATCCGGCATCCGTAGACGCCGGCGCAGCCGAGTGCCGAGTGCCGAATGCCGGACCACGCGACCATGTTCAGACGCGTCCTCATTGCCAACCGAGGCGAGATCGCCCTCCGCATCATCCGCGCCTGCCAGGAACTCGGGATCGAGACGGTCTGCGTCTACTCCGAGGCCGACGCCGACGCGCCCTACCTGCGTCTGGCCGACCGCGCCATCTGCATCGGCCCGGGCCCCTCCAAGGACAGCTACCTCAACATCCCGCGCATCATCGCCGCCGCTGAGATCGCAAACGTCGACGCGATCCACCCGGGCTACGGCTTCCTGTCCGAGCGCGCCGACTTCGCCGCCATCTGCCGCGACTGCAAGATCGAATTCATCGGCCCATCCCCCGAGGCCATGGGCAAGCTGGGCGACAAGGTCGAGGCCAAACGCTACGCCAAGGCCGCCAAAGTCCCCGTGTTCCCCGGCTCCGAGGGCGCGATCGAGGAAGAAGCCGAAGCCGTCGAAGTGGCAAACGAGATCGGCTACCCCGTGATCATCAAGGCCGCGGCCGGCGGTGGCGGGCGCGGCATGCGTGTCTGCCACAACGAGGCCACCCTTCGCACCAACATCAAGAAAGCCCAGCAGGAAGCGCTGGCCGCCTTCGGCAACGGGGCCGTCTTCATCGAGAAGTTCCTCGAGCGTGCCCGACACGTCGAGATCCAAACACTCGGCGACAAGCACGGCCACGCGGTGCACCTCTTCGAGCGCGACTGCTCCATGCAGCGCCGCCATCAGAAAGTCATCGAGGAGGCCCCGGGCCCGGGCATCGACCGCAAGAAGATCACCGCCGTCGCCGAGAGCGCCGCCAAGCTGATCAAGAGCGCCGAGTACGCCGGCGCCGCGACGGTTGAGTTCCTGATGGACGAGCAGCAGAACTTCTACATGCTCGAGGTCAACACCCGCGTGCAGGTCGAGCACCCCGTGACCGAGATGATCACGGGCGTCGATATCGTCAAGATGTCGATCCTCATCGCCGCCGGCGAGCCGCTGCCCTTCAAGCAGAAAGACATTTCGATCAAGGGCCACGCGATCGAGTGCCGGATTAACGCCGAGAACCCCGACAAAAACTTCATGCCCTCGGCGGGCACAATCGAGACGCTGCACCTGCCCGGCGGCCCGGGCGTCCGCATGGACACCCACGTCGTTCCCGGCTACCGCGTCCCGCCCAACTACGACTCCATGATCGGCAAGCTCATCGTCCACGCCGGAGACCGCAAGCAGGCGATCAACCGCATGAAGCGCGCCCTGGGCGAACTGACCATCGGCCCGATCCACACCACCATCCCGCTGCACAAACGCCTGATGGAAAACGCAGACTTCGCCTCGGGCGGCATCGATATCCACTACCTCGAACGCCTGCTGAAATAAGCCACCTACCGTACCGAACCACTGATCGGGAGGTACACGATGCTCTGGGAACTCTACCAGCAATCCAGGATCCGTTCGGCCAACCTGAACGCCGAGTCCGCGTCTCGCCAGACCGGCGATGTCCGCAATGCGCTCAGGGAACTCGAAAGCCGAACCGACCGTCAGGCGCTCACCACGATGGCCATCTGGGCGCTTCTGAGCGAGAAGCTCGGCATCACCGAGCAGGAACTCGAAGACAAGATCAACGAGATCGATCTCTCCGACGGCAGGCTCGATGGCAAGGTTCACGTCGACACCAGCACCTGCACCTCGTGCAACAGAAAGCTCTCCAAACGCCACCAGAGGTGCATGTACTGCGGCACAATCGCCGGGGACACCGTCGGCCGACTCTGACTGATAATCCGAGCAGATCGCTGGCATCCGAGTCACTCTGGGATACCTTGTGAGCAAGGGTCTTCTCCTTCTCGGGAGAAGTTGAAAGCGTGTCTGGTTCTCAGCCGGACCGTCTCGTGGCGCGGCTTATTCGTTTCCATTCGCTTGTGCGAGTCTGTCTGCTAGAGCGCCTTGCGCGCATCAGAGGTCGCCGCTGCCTTTCTCGGGGCAGGGCCATATGTAAGCAGGAGGCCGACATGGATCTGCATCGTTATCGCTGCGCACTGATTGCAGGCGCAGCCGTTTCACTCGCACCCGCAGCCGCCGCGCAGCTCGTCGTCACCAACGACGACACCGCCGCCGGCGCACCCAACGCGTGGGTCATCGACGTCAACACCGACGTTGCCACGCCACTCTGGAGCGGCATGCAGGCCTGGGGGGCCGCAGCCGACGACGCCAACCGCACCATCTGGGCCAACAGCGGCTCATCGCTCTACTCCGTCAACTACGACACACTCACACCCTCGGCATCCATCCCCCTTGTCGATGCAGCCGGCGCCTCGCAGGCGTTCGTCAGCCTCGCGTGGGCCAACGGCAACCTCTACGGCACAAAGAACATCGCCAACGAAGCCGTCTGGCAGATCGATACCGAAAGCGGTGTCGCAACCGTCGTCTACGAATACGACGACCCAAGCTATGACTTCGGCGGACTCAGCTACAACCCCGCCGACGGGCTTTTCTACGGCACCAGCGATGACACATCCCCGCTCGGTTCGGGCCTCTACTCCATCGACGTCTTCGGCGGCGGCGGCATCAACCTTGTCGCGCCCTACCCCGCCGGCGAAACCGACATCGATGGCACAGCCGTCGGTGACAACAAGGTCTACTTCGTCACCGATCAGCCCGGCGACATCTACGTCTACGACCTGATCGCCGGTGAGTTTGTCAGCCCACTGACCAACCCCCACACCTCAAGTGAAATCTTCTCAGGCGGAGCGTGGGCTCCCGGACTGATCCCGACCCCCGGCACTCTGGCACTCTTGGGCCTGGGCGGTCTCACAGCGGCTAGACGCCGGCGCTGATGCACGACAGCGCGATCCAGACGGCAGCGGGCCCCGCACACGCGGGGTCCGTTGTCATTCTCAATCAACACGTGCATCTCGAAACGAACTCAGCTCGGCATGTACCGATCGACCCAGTCGTCCTGGCGCATGACCTGCGTTCGGCCGCGGCGATCGCGCGCCTCGCTTCGCGCCTGCGCCATCGCAAAGATCCGCGCAGCCACGCGCGAACCGGTCAGCTCGTCGTAGTTTGCACGCTGCGCCACCCACGCGCCAAGCCTGGGCACAAACCGCG
>CAXBOF010000028.1:0-10607 GCA_963977205.1 uncultured Phycisphaera sp.
CAGAGGCCCCCTCAGTCACCTTCGGTGACAGCTCCCCCACCGGCGGCGGGGGAGCGGAAGAACGCGCCTCCAGAATCGACATCGCCGCCAGTACCAGCGTGTACTCCTCGCCGATGTAACTCCCCTGCTCATCCACGATCGCCAGCCGATCCCCGTCGGGGTCCTGTGCGAAACCAATATCCGCCTTCAGTCCCGGCACCGCGTCGCACAACCCACCCTCGCCCGAAAGATTCTCCGCGGTGGGCTCGGGGGTGTGGGGGAAGATGCCGGAGCCGTCAGAATAAAGCGCGACCAATCGGCAAGAGGTGCCCTCATAGAAGGCCTGATCGATCTCGCACGCCGATCCATTGACAGCATCAGTCACGACGACATACGACGCCTGATCCTCAAGCCAATTCCAAAACTGTCCCGATTCACACCCGACGAGCCTCTCGGCTGCATCAAGCACACGTAGACAGTGAGCGTGAATCGAATCTTCCTGATACGACGCGTCGTTTCGGTCTTCCGATCCAACCCATTCAATCTTGCCTGAGTTGTATTGTTCGATCACTTCGTTCGCGGTTTGTGCACTCGGGGCGGAAGCGACCGCTTCATACCCCACTGCCGAACCTCGACCGTCACTCTCACCAGTCCAGCCCGATTCACGAATCAGAAGCTTGATGCCATTCCATTCTTGCGGGTTGTGACTTGCCGTGACCATGATCGCTGCATCCGAACCCGTCATGTCGCACACGACGCCGACCGTCGGTGTCATCGCAACACCGACTCTGCGGACCCGGCAACCACAAGACTGCAAACCAGCAATGACTGTGTTGTACGTGGACTCTCCGCCAAGACGCCCATCCCAACCGACCACGACCATCGGGGTATACGCCGTTTGCTGATGAAGCCACGTCCCGAATACACCGGCATACTGCACCACCACTTCCGGCGTCAGACTCTCGCCCACGATCCCCCGCAGGCCGCTCACCCCCAGCATCAACGGCGAATCACTCATCCCGTAGCCCTCTCTTGCACGCCTAGCACCCAATCGTCTTCACACTGGGCCAACATTCGCCAAACGATAACGACTCTTGCAAAGTACCTCCCTACCCTAGCTCCATGTTCACCATCACCGTCCAATCCACATTCTCAGCCGCCCACGCCCTCTCCATCGCCGGGCAGAAGGAAACCCTCCACGGGCACGACTTCGTCACCACCGTCGAGATCCAGGGCGACCGACTCGACCAGGACGGCCTCGTCTGCGATTTCCACACCGCAAAGTCCGCCCTCGAGGCCATCCTCGACGAGTTCAACAACTCCAACCTCAACGAGATCGGGCCCTTCAACCAGCCCGCCGGCGGCCTCAACCCCACCGCCGAGAACATCGCCAAGTACATCTTCAACGAGATGCACTCCCGCCTCGACGAGGCCCTGGAGCCCCACGCCAAGGTGACCGCCGTCAGCGTCACCGAATCACCCGGCTGCGCGACGACCTACCGCCCGTGATGACCCCATCCGGGTGCCCCGGCTTGTCCGCACTCGGCAAGCCGTGCTCTTGATTGTCTGAATACACCTCAGGCTCAGACCGAGCCCTTGAATTGTTTCGAGGCCTGGCTCAGCTTCTCAGCCGGCACGCGGATCACACCAAGAAGATCCACAACATCCTCGCGCAAAAGATCGGCTTCCCGCTCCAAAGCCTCAGGCCCGGGCACACGAATCGAGACGGGCAATGAGAATTTCGCCCCGCCATCGGAAGCCCAACTCTCATCCGTGACCGCCTGCTGCGCCGGCATCATCCAGAACACCGCGCCCAGCGCCACCGCAGCCAGTGCGCCGGTCCCGATCGACAATCCAAAGAGTCGGCTCGCACGCGTGCGCCCAGCGATCGCGCTCTGATCCTCATCCATCGAAGCGACCACACGCGTGCGCACCCACGCCGGCGCTTCCATCGCGCCCGGCTTCTCAGACCGCAACCTCTTCTCGATGTTTCCAGCGTCAACCCGCTTCACGTTTCAACCTCACTGATCAATCTCGCTCATCAACCTCGCTGACCGATACCTGCGCTCCCAGCGCCTCCGCGATCTTCGCTCGCGCCCGGTGCAACAGCACCCGCACGCCCACCGGCGTCCGGCCCGTCACCGTTGCGATCTGCCTGGGCTCCATGTCCTCAGCGTACCGCAGCCAGACGATCTCGAACACCGAATCCTCAAGAACCTCCCTCGCTGCCCGCCAGACATCCGGCAGCGCCTCAGCCTCATCATCCTTCAATACGTTTGACGCGCCGCCCGGTTCAGCGTTTCGCCCAACCCGATTCCTTCGATCCTTGCGCCGCCGGCGCACGACGTTGACGATCTCGTTATGAGCGATCGAAAGGATCCACGACGCATACGCCGCGTTGGCCCGGTAACTCGGGGCCGCTTTCCAGGCCCGCATGAGCGTCTCCTGCGCCACCTCGCACGCGTCGTGCTCGGAGCCGAGTCGCACGAACGCGAAGCGGTACACACGGTGTTCGTAGCGCCCGATCAGCGTCGTGAACGCCCCGCGATCGCCCTTGCCCGCCCGGGCCGCCAGCGACTCGTCGGAGTCATGTGCATCGGCGCACAAGACCGCGCCCGGCACGTTGCCGGACGCAGCCCTCTCGCGTTCTGTCAGCACCGCCATGTCCAGCGGACAGCTCCTCTACCGGTTCACATCGCGCTCTACCAAGTGTCGTGATCGTCGTCGTCCTTGTTGTCCCGGTCGTCATCGACATCCACATCGAACTCGCCTGATTCGCGCAGGAACTTGACGATCTCGCCCGCGTCGTGCTCGAAGTCGACCAGCACACTCGAGCCGCTGGTCGAGATCTGCAGACCCCGCGCCACGCGCATGACCGCAGCAAGCTCCTCGTCCTCCGACGCTGCCAACTGACCGATCGCCATCAGGCCCTGACCGATACTCATGACCGACTGGGCCTTCTCCGCATCGCCCGTGTCGAGCGCCAATTGCATGAACGCCTCATCTTTGAGCTCGCCCACGCGCATCTTGAATGACTTGGCTTCACCGATCACGCGCGACGCCTTCTCGTCCATCGGCACACCATTGAGCCCGTTGGTCGCCGCGAACGCCACCGTCCCGGCCCGCCAGCCGTCGCGGGGCAAGAGCTCGTTCCCGCCGTCCTGGTCCTCAAAGAACGCCAGCGAGCGCTCGATGCGCCCCGAGTCAAAGCTCACCACCCACGCGACCCGCCCGCTGCGTCCCTCGACGAGACCCGCGTAGATTCGACCGCTGTCTTCCATCGGCATCGACCAAACCTGGGCGCCGTGGATCTCGCGTTTCTTGAGCTGATCCTCGAACCCCTCGTGCAGCGCGATCGCCTCGAGCATCGAGCCCCACCCGCGGATATTCTCGTTGCCATAGATCACTGCGCAGAAATCCTCGGGGATCTCGTCGTCCTCGAACTCAAGCTCCGCACCATACAGCGTGATGCCGAACATCCCGCCCTCGGGCCCGGGCCAGAAGTTGGGCATGATCTCGCGGATGTCCTCGAAGTTGTCCGTCTCGGCCGCGACCATGTCCATCAGAAACGAGCCGAGCTGGGTCGAGTTGAGCTGCTCCAGATCCACATGCACCACCCACTTGGCATCCGGGTCCACATGCCCCGCCACCGGCGGCCCGGCCAGCGCCGAACCCGCAACCAACACCAACCCACAACCCAATCCTGTATACATGCCCTGACGCATGGAACGCTCCTTATCCATCCTGCCGCGAGAGTGACGCAATGTCTTACGGCTTCCGATCCCCCGCGTTACGCACCGCCCATCGCAGCCCAATTCCAGCAGACCATCGCCACTTCACCCCAGCCTATAGTCCGATCACTTCGGGCAATAGACCCGTTTCCCAGGGAGATCAGACAATGGCAAACCTCACCATCAACCCCCGCGAAGTCCTCGGCTCCGAAGCCAATGAGCTCTTCGACTACTCATCCAAAACCATCGCCAAGGACCGACTCCACCTCCCCGGGCCCGACTTCATCGACCGCGTGGTCAGCCTCACCGACCGCTCGCCCAACGTGCTCCGCAACTACCAGCTCCTGCTCAACACGGGTCGCCTGGCCGGCACGGGCTACGTCTCAATCCTCCCGGTCGACCAGGGCATCGAGCACTCCGCCGGCGCTTCCTTCGCACCCAACCCCGACTACTTCGACGCCGAGAACATCGTCAAGCTCGCCATCGAAGGCGGCTGCAACGCCGTCGCCTCGACCTTCGGCGTCCTGGGCATGGTCGCACGCAAGTACGCACACAAGATCCCCTTCATGGTCAAGTTCAACCACAACGAGCTGATGACCTACCCCAACACCTTCAACCAGATCCCCTTCGGCACGATCAATCAGTGCTGGGACATGGGCGCTGTCGCTGTCGGCGCAACCATCTACTTCGGCTCCGAGGATTCGGGCGAGCAAATCCAGTACGTCGCCGACATGTTCGCGCAGGCTCACGAGCTGGGCATGGTCACCGTGCTCTGGTGCTACATCCGCAACGACGCCTTCAAGGTGGGCGGCGTCGACTACCACTCCTCGGCCGACCTCACCGGTCAGGCCAACCACCTCGGCGCAACCATCCAGGCCGACATCGTCAAGCAGAAACTCCCGACCAACAACGGCGGGTACAACGCCCTCAACGCGGGCGATTCCTCCTACGGCAAGTTCCGCAAGGAGGTCTACACCGAACTGGCCGGCTCCGACGAGAAGGGCCAGGGCGGCCACCCCATCGACCTCTGCCGCTACCAGCTCATCAACCAGTACATGGGGCGCGTCCCGCTCATCAACTCGGGCGGCGAATCCAAGGGCGCCGGCGACATGGCAGACGCCGTCCGCACAGCCGTCATCAACAAACGCGCCGGCGGCATGGGCCTCATCTCAGGCCGCAAAGCCTTCCAACGCCCTATCAAAGAAGGCGCGGCGTTGCTGAATGCGATTCAGGATGTTTATCTGGATGAGTCGATTACGGTGGCGTAAATCGCTTTGAACTCAGAAGAGTTGAGATAGGCCGCGATCTCTTGATGGTGATCGGCGCGCGCTGAAATCGCGATCGCATTTCCCACCCCAGCCTGCAGCGCATCCGCCCCACCAACACTCACCCAATCGTCTGGGCGGCATCGTCTTTGAAGGGCTGCCATGATTGTCACGAGCCCACGCTCGTCTTCATACCAGTTCGGATTTCGTGGCAATTCGTTGAAGCGGTAAAGCACACAGCACTGACTCTCATCTTGCTCCAACTCCGCAAGCTTTGCTCCAAACCACCATTGATGTGATTTAAGCTGGGCGAGTCTTTGACGCATATCTTGAATGATCTCTGGTTTCGCCGCAATGACGATACGGTCACCAACCATCACAATCTGGTCCGGACTAATTTCTTCTCGTAAGTCGTCAAGTATATCAGACGTTTCGAAAATAAAATCAAGCAGATTACATGACGATCCATTCGAACGCATCAGAACCGTATTCACACGTCCATACGGCACGAAGCAGTTGGTTCCTCGCCATCTCTTAAGCTCCCGAGAGACCGGAGCAATCGAGGACATGTCTATGACCGCGACGGCAAGCGTCGCATCGGATGCAGGCAGGGACTCTTCCCAACGATTTCGAAGGCGGCTCGCCCAGAGAGCCCGTGTCCACCCGGTTCCAAGGTTGTTGTCTATTCTGTTTGAAAAAACGGCCGTCACCCTGGAAGAACTACTCCAGCCGTATTTCATGTAATCTTGCGGGTCACACATCGCAGCAAGCACCAATGTTGGTACAAGCCCCCAAGCGCCTTCTTGTATAGTCAATTCCTGCCGAGCAATCGGGTAGTAGGAGAGACTTCCAAACATCACACCGAAAACCGCCGTCTTCCACTTTCGCCGCGTCTTCCTAAGTACCCTTTCAGACTTATGCTCCCGCCCGCACTCCGGGCACACGAGCCCCCCGCCCGACATGTCGTACGCGCACTTACGGCACCGAATCCGCCCGCGCGCACGATCCCAGAAGAGTGCCGAGAGCGTCCAGCATGTGATCCCGATCCAGTCCATCTCTGACTTGGACTCTACCCGAAATCAACGGTTCCAAAAAACCCCGTGCCACTGACCCCGTCCCCGGGGTCAGTGCTCGGAGGAGGCTTGGAGGCACACTGACCCCGGGGAGGGGATCAGTGGCACAGCTTCATATACTGTCCCCAAAGGAGCCGCCCCATGCCCCGCACACTCGCCGCCCTGACCCTCTCCCTCTCGGCCTCCCTCGCCCACGCCGACACCTACTACGTCTACTTCCTCGCCGGCCAATCCAACATGGACGGCTACGGCCACAACACCCAGCTCCCCGTCGAACTCCGGGGCGAGGTCGAGAATGTCCGCATCTACCTCGGTCAGCACCATGAGGACGGCAAGCCCGCCGAGGCTGTCGGCCTCTGGACAGCGCTCCGCCCCGGCTTTGGCACGCGCGCCCAGACCGACGGCAATACCGTCCAGCACAGCGACCGCTTCGGGCCCGAGCTCACCTTCGCCCGGCGCATCCGCGAGCTGCGACCCGATGAGAAAGTCGCCATCATCAAGTACGCCCGCGGCGGCACATCCATCGACACACGACCGCAGAACTGGGGCGCCTGGGACCCGCACGACACGCGCGGCGAAGGCAAAGCCCAAGGCATCAACCAGTACGATCATGCACTGGCCACCATCGACGCGGCCCTCAACATCCGCGACATCGACGGCGACGGCGAAGAAGACACACTCATCCCCGCCGGCATCGTCTGGATGCAGGGCGAGACCGATGGCACGCATGAGGAGGCCGCCAAGGACTACGGCGACAACCTCGCCGAGCTTGCCGAACTCTTCCGCGCTGCCCTCCGTAAGGATGACCTGCCCTTCATCATCGGGCGGATCAGCGATTCAAAGGCGAACACACCCTCGGGCGAACGCGTCTGGGCCTTCGGCGACGAAGTCCGCGGCGAACAACACGACGTCGCCGAGCGCGACCCGCACGCCGAGATCGTCACCTCAACCGACGACTACGAATACTCAGACCCCTACCACTACGACACCGAGGGCTACATCGACCTCGGCATCGAGTTCGCCGAGGCGATGCACAAACTCCGCGAAAGTAAGGACGACTGATCGTCAGGGCGAGCCATCCGAGAGCGTGCGGTACCGCTCAAGCCGCTCTTGCATCTCTGGGCGGTGGACTTCTCCAGCGGGCGCGAGAAGCAACAAGGCATCCTCCTGAACGACCTCCGCCTGGCTATGTTCACCCGATTCGCTGAGCGCGAGCGCATACGTATCCAGGAACATCCACAGGCTGTCGCTTTGCTTTGTGCGAGCCAGATCGCACGCGCGCTTGGCGTACCGGCGAGCCGTCGTCACGTCCCGAAGACGCACCGGCTCCACGGTCAGGAGCGTCCACGCGCACGAATTCAGTCGCCACTCATCCGCGCCAAGCCGTTCCGCGCGCGTGCGGAGAAAGCCCACAAGCTCCACGATCTGCGCCTCGTAACGCTCGGGCCAGCCCATGCCCTCGTACGCACTCAGCAACTCGTCGGCTGCGATCGAGACCTGCTCGTGATCATCACCCAGCACGCGTCGGCTTGTCGCAAACCCCGAAGCGAGCTGCGCCATCCCTTCTTCGGCCTTGCCTAGCCGGGCCTGCAGAGTTCCGAGATTGATCAGGCTTGCAACCGTCTCCGGGTGATCCTCGCCCAGCACCCGCCGGCGACGCTCGTACACATCCGCGAAAATGTCCCGCGCCAGATCGTTCTGCCCCATGTCTATATAGAGATACCCAAGGTTGTGAGCCGCCAGCAGCGTCCCCGGGTTGTCCTCGCCGTGATGCCGGCGCCACGCCCCGAGAACCTCCTCGTGCATCGCTCGCGCCTCATTGAGATTCCCGCGCGCCGCTTCCATCCGCGCCAGGTTCCCCCGCACACCCAGCGTGTCCGGGTTCGTCGCGCCGACCGAGAAGGTGTAGATCTCCACCGCTCGGCGTTGAAGCGCCACAGCCTCATCACGGTTCCCGATGGACCACAAGAGCTGCGCCAGGTTGTTCATCGCCGCCAAAGTAACCGGGTGATCCCCGCCGAGCGATTCCGTCGCTCGCCGGAGCAGATCGCGCAGCATCGTCTCCGCCTCGGCATCGCGGTCCATCTGCTGGTACAGGCCCGCCAGGTTCCCCTGCGCCCGCAGCGTCTCGGGGTGGTTCTCCCCCAGCTCGCGCCGGCGCAGGTCGTAGACGATGGGCAATTGCAGGCGCGCCTCACCATAATTCCCAAGCGCTCTGTACGAGCCGCCGATTGCGCTGCGCACCCGCGCCTCGGTCAGCGGGCGTGATCCGAACCGCTCGCCCACATTGACCGACGCCCACTCCAGGATCTCGCGCACCGTGACATCGCGCCCCCGCTCCTCCGGGTTGGGCGAGCTGAGCACCTCCACAAGAAAGCTCGCAGCCGCCTCCGCCTCATCACGGGCAGCGACCGCCGCGTCGCGATCCATGCTCGCGCGCACAAAGCCGTACGTCGCCATTGTCAGACCGCCAAGCAATGCACCGCACGTGATCGCCCCGGCCCCGATCAACATCCGGTTCCGGCGAGCAAATTTCCCGAGCTTGTACCGCACGCTCGGCGGCCCGGCCAGCACAGGCTCGTTCTCCAGATACCGGCGAAGCTCCATCGCCAACGCGTTGGCCGTCTCGTACCGACGCGAACGCTCCTTTGCCAGGCATTTCATCACCACCCAGTCCAGATCCCGGCGGAGCGTCATGCTCAGCGAACGCAGCTCCGTCCGCCGCTGCGACGCCACCATTGAAGCCCGGCCAGTCCGCCCGACCGCCGGCAGCCTCGAACTCGGCCTTGGCGGCTCCGTCTCCGCGTGTCGATGTCCTGCGCGCCCATCTCCGCCTGCTCGGGGCTCATGTACTCGGGCGTGCCGATCAGCTGACCCTGGTGCGTGAAGATCGTCGTGTCCGCCAGCTTCCCACCGAGCGCCTTGGCGATCCCAAAGTCGATCACCTTCGGCGTGTGCTCGTTGTCCTGGTACGACACAAGAATATTGCTCGGCTTCAGATCCCGATGAATCACACCCTTGCTGTGCGCGTGCTGCACCGCCTCGCACACATGGATGAACAGCTCCACCCGCTCGGCGATGCTGAGCATCTGCGTGTCGCAGTGGCTCGTGATCGGCACACCTTTGACAAGCTCCATCGCGAAGTAGGGCAGCCCGAACTCCGTCACCCCGCCGTCAAACACCTTGGCGATGCACGGGTGATCCATCACCGCCAGCGCCTGGCGCTCCGCCTCGAATCGCGCGATGACAGACTTGGAGTCCATGCCCGGCTTGATGACCTTAAGCGCCACCCGGCGCACGACCGGAGCCGTCTGCTCCGCCTCGTACACCTCGCCAAAACCGCCCTCGCCCAAAAGGCCCAAAAGCCTGTAAGGACCAATGTGATCAGGCATGTCCGGCTTCGAACGCTGACGGTCTTGAGGCCGCGTGCTGGTTGGATCCATAGCCAAATCCTATGGCCGGATCTGAGTACTGGGCCCGCCCCAAGACGCTCACTCGCTCGGCGGCTCGCCCGGCTTTCCAAGCGCCTCCTCACCCCGGAGCCTGCGCGCCAGGTCCGCATGGATCCGCCTGTTGAACGACACCAGATGGTGACTCAGCATCACCCGCCCGGGCACCCAGATCGGCTCCTGCCCGACCGGGGCCGCGTGCCTCGCCCCAACCCAGGTATCTCGCAGCACGGCATAGGGCACCACCTCGTAATCGCGATCCGCAAACACATCATCCAGCTGCGCCAAAAACGCAGAGCCGCCCATCGAGATCGCCACGACATCAACCTCCGTCGTCCAATCCGGGTCATCCGAGGGCCAGAGTTCTTCAACACGCGCCACCGCCTTCCGCGCCGGCTCCTCGACAGTGCCCGACCAGATATAGGCAAGCGACTGCATCTCTTGACGCTCAGCGCCCGTCAGCTCGCGCAGCCGCTCGGCCAACCTCGACGCCACCGGGTGCGGCGAGCGGTACCCGCTCAGCACGAGCACCGGCCGCTCAAGCCGAACAGGCTCACGCACCATCCGCGACAGATCCGCGTCGATCTCCCGCGTCGTCGCCGGGTAGCTCGGGTTCTGGGCCGGAATCGTGAAACACCCCGCAAGACCGATCGTGACAGCCACCGCCACACCCGCCCTTGTCAGCAAGCGCATCGCCGAGGCCATCGGATTCTGCCCAAAAGCGACCAAGCCCCGGATCATACATCCGAGGCCCGGTGCGCTCTGAAAAGGGTCTGTGTGGGCTCTCAGCCCCGGCTGTTCCACGCCTCGAGCACCTGCTTCTCCTGCTCGGCGGGCAAACCTCCACGGATCGATTGCCGCCACTGTGCGCCGAACTCCTCGCCGCGCTCGGCCTCGATCTCCGGCCCGCGCGTGCGGTAATACTCAAGCGTCGCGCGCATCGTCTCGTCCATCGGGCGGATCGTCATCCCCGCCTTCGTCACCTTCTGGCAGTTGCTCATCCCGAAACCTTCATACCCCGGCGTTGTCGGCGAGATCCACGCGGGCATGTGCTGCCATCCGTTGACACCCTGAGCCGCCAGGAAATCGGCATCCACCCACTCGGCCTTC
>CAXBOF010000029.1:0-10478 GCA_963977205.1 uncultured Phycisphaera sp.
AGAGCCGGGGCGTGTGCCGGACGCGATCATTACGGATGTTGTCATGCCGGGCGTCAGCGGGCTGGATCTTTTGCGCGAGGTGCGCAAGCGGAAGATCGGCTCGGCGGTGATCGTGCTGACTGGGTATGGCACGGTTGAGTCGGCGGTCGAGGCGCTGCGTCTGGGCGCGGCGGACTACCTCACCAAGCCGGTTGTTGAAAGCGAGCTTGAGCTCGCCATCGAGAGGGCGATCCAGCAGAAGGCGCTGTTGCAGGAGAACGCAAAGCTCCGCAAGCAGCTTCGAGGGAAGGTATCGCTGGACAGCATCGTCGGGCGCGATGCGCGGATGCAGCGGGTGTTCGAGTTGGTAGAAGCGGTCGCGCCGAGCCGAACGACGGTTCTGATGTCGGGCGAGAGCGGCACGGGCAAGAGCATGATTGCGCACGCGATCCATGATCGGAGTGATCGAGCGAAACAGCCGTATGTGGAACTGGCCTGCGGCTCGATCCCCGAGACGCTGCTTGAGAGCGAGCTCTTCGGGCATGTGCGCGGGTCGTTCACGGGCGCGCACACGGACAAGGTCGGCAAGTTTCAGGCGGCGCACGGCGGGACGCTCTTTCTCGATGAGATCAACTCGGCGAGTCCGGGCATGCAGCTCAAGCTCCTGCGTGTGCTGCAGGAACGACGCTTCGAGCCGGTGGGCTCCAACGAGACGGTCGAGGTGGACGTGCGGGTGATCCTGGCTTCGAACGAATCGCTCGACAGGTTGGTCGCCGAGGGGAAGTTTCGGCAGGATCTGTATTACCGGATTAACGTCGTGCAGATCGACCTGCCGGCGCTGCGCGAGCGGGCGAACGATATCCCGTTGCTGGCGGCGCACTTTCTCGATGGATTCGCAGCCGAGCTCGGTAAAGAACTGATCGGTTTCACCGACGAGGCGATGGCGGCGCTTGTCCGCTACAGCTTCCCGGGCAACGTGCGTGAGCTGTCGAACGTCGTTGAGCGGGCGGCGGTCTTGACGACCAAGCCGACGATCGGGATCGAATCGCTGCCGGCGGCGGTGGTCAGTGGCGAGACGGGTTTGTCGATTTTGCAGGGCGAATCTGCAATTCAGGATGGCCCATGGGAACCGTTGCCGCTTGTTGAGGCGCTCAAGGAGCCTGAGCGCCGGATTCTGCTGCGGGCGCTCGAGGCGAACGATTGGAACCGCTCGGTGACGGCGGAGCAGCTCGATATCAACCGCACGACGCTCTACAAGAAAATGAAGGCGCTGGGGATCTCGGGCGATGAGGATCGTTTGGCGAGCTGAGTGTTACGCCGAGCAGCAGCTCGCGCCGGCGGGTTTGCTGGATCGGTTCCAGGGCATTTTTGCGAGGATCATCGCCATGCCGCACCAGCCGGTGGCGCCGGCGAACATCAGTCCGCAGCCGACGAAGGCCGAGAGCACCAGGAACCAGGGCGTGACGGTGACACCGAGCGCCACACCGAGTGCGACGAGGAAACCGGCCGCGAGTTGGACCTGCCGCATGACTGGGAGCTTTGGAGCTTTGGCGGGGTTGATTGTTGGTTTGCCGGAATGTTTCCACGCCTCGATGCCGCCGGCGAGGTGGTAGACGGGTTCTTCGCCTGCGCGGAATTTCTCGGCGGCTTTGGCTGATCGTCCGCCCGATCGGCAGTGGAAGACGACGCGCGCATCGGGGAAGCGCTGGCGGATTGCATCGGGATCGAGCTTGGCCAGAGGCACGTGCTGGGCGCTCTCGATGCGTTCCTCGGCGTGCTCGAAATCCTCGCGAACATCGATGAGGACTGTGTCGCCGGCGTTGAGCCATTGCTCGACGAGCTCGGGCGAGACGTCGACGAGTTTCTTGTTGTCGCTGGATTGTGCCTGAGTGACCATGGCCTTCTCCTTGAAGTGTGCTTACTGCTTGGTGGTCTGGGGCTGAGCTTTGTTCCAGGCTTGGATGCCGCCTTTGAGATTGGTGACGTCGTAGCCGTTGCGTTTGAGGTGGGAGGCGGCCGCCGCGGATCGCACGCCACCGAGACAATTGACGAGCAGATTCTTGCCGGTTGGTACTTCATTCATACGGCCGGCGAGCCGGGTGTGCGCGATGTTGGTGGCGCCCTCGATGTGGCCGCCGGCGAACTCGGTTGCTCGCCGGACGTCGAGCACTTGAGCGTTGCTCTCGGCGAGAAACTTGCCGGCCTCGCTGGCGGAAACCTCGTCCAGTGTGTCAAAGGCGTGTGACGAATCGGGATAGAGCGCGATGTCCGAGGCGTCGAACCAGCCTTTGAGGTGGTCGAGGCCGACGCGGATGAGATCGCGCACGGCTTCTACGAGCTTGGCTGGATCGATGATGAGATAGATCTCATCGGTATCGCGAACAAACGAGCCGGCGAACGTGTTGAACGAGTTGCCCATCGGCAGCCAGAGCGAGCCCGGCACGTGGCCCTTGCGGAACTCGTCCCACGGGCGTGTGTCGATGAGGGTGAAAGTCTTTGTATCCAGGTGGCGTAGTGCGCCGGCTGTGACGCGCGGCGGAGTCGGCAAGCCGCCCAACACGGGCGGGCCAAGCTTGTTGTCGCGCTTCATGTTGGCGAAGTACAGAGGCGGTTCGGGCTGGCCTTCGAGGATGAAATCGACGAAGTTCTGCTGGCTGGTGGCGGCCTTGATCGCGGGGTTGAAGCGTTTCTCGTAGCCGACGGTGCTTGTGGGGACGGCCCCGAGCGCCTTGCCGCAGGCGCTGCCGGCGCCGTGGGCGGGCCAGACCTGGACGTAATCCGGGATCGTGTCGAGCTTCTTGAGTGTGGTGAAGAGTTGGCGGGCCGAGGGCTCCATCATGCCTGCAACGCCGGCGGCCGACTCGAGCAGATCGGGTCTGCCGAGATCGCCGACGAAGAGGAAGTCACCGGTAGCAACGCCGAAGGGCTCGGTCGCGCCCCCGCCGCGATCGGTCACGACGAAGATGATGTGTTCTGGTGTGTGACCGGGCGTGTGGATGACTTTGAAGTCGATGTTACCGACGGAGAACGTGTCGCCGTCGTGGAGAAGCGTGTATTCGTAGCTGCCTCCGCCAAGTTTCTTGTCGAGCCATTGGTACTTCCAATCAGCGTCGCCTTCGTCTGAGACGTAGACCTTGGCGCCGATGCGCTCGGCGAGTTCGCGTGAGCCGGAGACAAAGTCGGCGTGGATATGTGTCTCGGCCGCTGCGACGATGCGCAGGTCGTTGGCTTTGGCGAGATCGATGTAGCGGTCAACATCACGCTCCGGGTCGATGACGATCGCCTCGCCCGTTTTCTGGCAACCGATGAGGTAGGCGGCCTGCGCGAGCTTGTCGTCGTAAACCATGCGCATGAACATGGGCGTCTCCTTGGTGGCCCTTGAGGGCTTACACCTTTTGGTGTACACCGGCAGGCTTGCTGGGCAATTGCCCTTGGTGCATCGATGCTTGATTCTACGACGAGACTGAGCCGCCCAGACTGACAATGCCATCGCTTTCCGAGAGGCGACCTTCGGTGATGGCCCTGTCGATGGCTCTGTCGATAAACGGCGCCAGTGTCGAGGTCAGCCGACTGAAACCGAGCTTGAGCACGGCTTCCTTGGCGAGGTCCTGCCGAGGAAGCCCGAACTGCTCGCGAACAACCAAGACCGCGGCCGCCCTGTATTCCACGGGCGGGATCTGGTCCGCATCGCGTTTGCTGTCGGCATCATCACCCGGCTCACGGGCGAGAAGGTACTCATCCGGCTCATCGCCCGGGTTCCAGAGCGTCTTGCCGGTGGACTTGATATAGCCCCGCCCGATCATGTGGCCCAGCACCACGTCGAATCGTTCGCGGAAACGGTCGCGCACAGAGGCGAGATCGCAGAAGCTGGCCAGGCGGCGCATCGCGACATCCTGCAGCACGGGTGCCTCGGTCTCGACGATCGAGCCGAGCCAGCGCATGAGCAGCTCGTCGCATTCGGGTGCATAGATATCGCGCTTGCCGACGCGGGACCTGCCGGGGGTCGCCGGTGTGTATGTGTTGTAGTTGGCCTTCTTTGCTGGCGCACTTGCGGGTGCAGCGGCATGGGCGCTGGCGACAATCGGGGCGCTGCTGGACTCTGATTCTGAATCAGGCTGATCCGAACCGGACTCGGCTTCTCTTACACGGACGACCGCGGCGTCGATCTGTGCGAGACATTTCTCGGGGGAGATGTGCCACTGCGTCGACCAGACGCGGTGCAGGTTCCAGCCCAAGCCTTTGAGGACCGATGGCCTCGTGCGGTCGCGGTCGCGAGCGGTATGGGCCGACCGGTACTGCGGCCCGTCGCACTCGATCCCGAGCAGGTAGCGCCCCGGGTCTTTCTTGTCTCGGATCGCAAGGTCGATGCGGTAGCCCGCGCAGCCGACGTGTTCATCGACCTCGTAGCCGCGTTCGATGAGTTTGGAGCGGAGCGCGTGCTCGAAGCGTGTGTCCCTCTTGGCATCGGCGGCGGTCCAGAGGAACTCTTCGAGCGATTCGGGGCCACGCTGGGCATAATCGAGGAAGTGCTTGAAGTGCTTGACGCCCGTGACGCGCGTCCGGCGCAGGTCGATCATGTCGCTCGTCATGGAGCTGTAAACCATGAGGCGGCGTTTGGCGCGGGTGACAGCGACGTTGAGCCGGCGCTCGCCGCCCTCCTTGTTGAGCGGGCCGAAGTTCATGGAGGGTCTGCCCGTGTCGTCCGGGCCGTAGCCTACTGAGAAGATGATCGTGTCGCGCTCATCGCCCTGCACGTTCTCGAGGTTTTTGACGAAGACCGGCTCTTCGACCTCGTTGGTGAAATAGCGCTCGATGTCGGGATTCGCTCGACGCTTCTCATCAAGCAAATCTTGGATGAGTGTCTGCTGCGCCTGGTTGAAAGTAACGATGCCGATCGAGTCGGTGTCGGCTTCATCGATGAGCATGGCGACGACGTCCTCGACGACGCGCTCGGCCTCGATGCGGTTGGTGCGCGTCCCGCCGCGGTCGTAGATGCCCTCGGGCACGTGGCGGAACGTGACGCCCATGCTGTCGGATCGCTCCTGGGGTGAAGGGAACGTCATGAGTTCATTCTGATAGTAGTGATAGTTTGAGAAGGCGATCAGGCTCTCATGACGGCTGCGGTAGTGCCATTTGAGACGCAAGGCCGGCACGCCGGACGCGTTGCATTCCTTGAGGATCGACTCCATATCGTCGACGGCGTCCTCGGAAGCCTCGAAGTCGTCGTCGCCCTCGATCGAGCGGAAGAAGCTTGTCGGCGGGAGCTGCTTTGAATCCCCCACCACGATGACCTCGCTGCCGCGTGCGATCGCGCCGACGGCGTCCCACACGGGGATCTGGGAGGCCTCGTCGAACACGACGATGTCGAACTTGGGCATCGATGGATCAAGGAACTGCGCAACCGAGAGCGGGCTCATGAGGAAGCACGGCTTGAGGCGGGGCAGCAGATTGGGCAGGCGCTCGATGAGCCGGCGTGTCGGCATGTGTCGGCTCTTTTTCTCGAGCTCTCGCCGGAGTATCCCGACCTCGGATTGAGCCGACGCGCGGCCAGTGGCCGAGGGAGACAGCTCGGCGAGTTTACCGGCGACGACGGCCTTGGTCATCGAGATGACATCCTTGTCGAGCGAGCGGAAGCGTTCGATCTGCGATTCCTGAAGCTCGGCGTTGAATGTGCGGATGGCTTCCACGCTGTTGGCGACGGCCATGAACCACCGTCTGGCGTGGTTCGACTCGAACGCGGGGCCGAGCTGTTCCTGCTGGAGGTCGCCGGATTCGAACTTGTCGACGAGATCGATGAGGCCGACTTGCTTGGCCGCATCGCGAGCGCGGTTGTAGACGCACCAGTTGTTGAGATCATCAAGACCGGCCGGCCAACGATTGAGGACTCTCGCCACGCGCATGAGCCAGCCGGGAACATCGGGGCCGAACGCACGCTCGTCATCGGTTGCCAGAGTCTGAGCCGAGGCAGACCACGTTTCTTTCCACTCGCCGTGCGCGAGGACGAACGCCTTGCACTCGCGCTCGACTGTGGCCGACGCGTCGCACGCGGTATCGATGAGCTGCTTGCACAAGGCGGTTTGATTGCTGAGCTTCGTCAATTGTGCTGAGAATGAGTTGGCCCATTCCAGCATGGCGGTCAGTGCATCCCAATCGGGGCTGGCGTTGTTCCATGCTGTGCCGAGAGCGGCCGCCAGGTCCGACATGCCAGCCAGTTCTTCCTGCAAACGCTTGGCTTGTATCGCCTGCTCAAGATCGGTGATCAGCTTGGGCAGCGCGGGGACTTTGTCTCTGGCGTACACGCGCAGCTTGCCCCGCACGGACCGGGCGCGGAAGAAGCGGATGAGCGAGATCTGATCCGTCGCACGCTTGGCAGCGTCGAGATGCGGCAGGTGCTCGATGGACAGGAACTCTGGCTGGTATCGC
Source organism: uncultured Phycisphaera sp. (assembly GCA_963977205.1). Classification (GTDB taxonomy): domain Bacteria; phylum Planctomycetota; class Phycisphaerae; order Phycisphaerales; family UBA1924. Next base: position 6,403 of record CAXBOF010000029.1, read on the forward strand.
TCGCCGAGCGTGTTTCGCAGTTGATCACGCTCAAGACCGAGTTTGATCGCGTTACCAAGACGCTCGCGCAGGGCCTTGGCATCGCGGCCGCTCAGCAGCGTCGGCGCGGGCGAAGGCGACCTAGCCAGCAGCTCGGCGAGTTCCGAGAGCGTGCCGATGTCCGAGGCTGATTGTTCGTCGGCAAGATCTGTGCAGCCGACTTTCGTCAGCCAGGCGCGGGCGGCTTGATCGAGTTTGTCGAACGCCTCATCTGCGTGTGCGATCGCAGCGCGCACGCGATCGGTCAGCGCGAAGTCCCACTCCGAGACACCGATCCCGAGCAGCGGGTGCCCGCTTGGCGGCATGACGGGTTTGCTCCGCTCGGTCAATTCCTCGATACGCTCGCGCCAACTGGCGAGCTGCTCGGCTGTGATTGTTGATGGATCCTCGACGGGGAGTGCGACCTCGGGTTGTTCGCCCAGCTTGCTCAGTGTGCCGAGCGCCCGGTAGAGCGATTCGCCCGAGCCGCGTTTGCGGTGGAGCTCTTCGACATATGTGTTGAGCTGCTCGCGCGTCACGCCGAGCTGTTTGCAGCGGGCTTTCCATTCGCTGCCGAGCATCGGCGCCTCGGCGTCGAGTGCCTCCTTGAGCTGCGCGAGGACTTCTTTCTTTGAGGCTTTGGCTGAGTGCAGTTCCAGACTGAACGGCCCGAGGCCGTCTTGCTCGAGACGCTTACGGACAACGGACAGGGCCGCCAGTTTCTCGGCGACGAAGAGCACTCGCTTGCCGTTGGCAAGCGCGTCGGCGATCATGTTGGCGATTGTCTGGCTCTTGCCCGTGCCGGGCGGGCCTTCGAGGACAAAGCTCCGCCCGTCGGCGGCGGCGCAGACGGCGACGAGCTGCGACGAGTCCGCATCCCGCGTGCACAGGGGCCTGCCGGGCGGGAGTGTCTCGTCGAGAGTGTTGGCATCCGGGAACGGGCGGTCATCGAACTGTTCGCCCGGCCTTTCGACCAGATGATCGACGAGACGGTTCTCACGCAGGGCGCCCAGGTTTTCTTTGAGATCCCGCCACATCAGGAACTTGTTGAATGAGAAGAGACCCAGGTGCGCCGACTCCTCGACTTCCCATCGCTGCGTCTCGCGGATGGCGTTGCGGAAATTCCGCATGACCATCGGGATATCGATGCCCGATTCGTCCTCGGGGAGCTCGGCCAGCAATCTGGAATCAATGCCGAAATCGTTGCTGAGTTTTTCGAGGAGCGTGATATTGGGTTTGGCCGGCTCGTCGCTGAGCTGGATGGTGTAGACATACCCGCCGCCGGTGGAAGTGCGCACGAGACGGATAGGGATAAGCACGAGCGGTGCTCGCCGGGGCGAGTCGGCCGAGGGCGTCTCGTACCAGACGAGCGTCCCGAGTGCCAGGTGCAGGAGGTTGGCGCCGGTCTCTTCGATGCTCGAGATCGCCGAGCGGTAAATCGTCAGCAATCTTTTCTGCGCTTCGGCTGCGGTGCAATCGGAGTAGATGCGTTTGTCTTCGAGTTCTTCCATGCGGAACGCGTCATCGCCCTCGACCTTGGGCAGGATGCGCAGACGCTGCTCAGAGGCGAGCATGTCCTCGAGTTTGGCGATATCGGGCACGTTGAGCGGCAGCGTCCGCTGCGTGTCGCGCGAATTAATCAGCCTGTTGCGCAGCGAGAGATCGAGCAACCGGCTCTGCCATCGCGCGATCCGCTCGTGACCCGATTCGGCTGGTTCTGCATCTTGCTTGGGCGATACGCCCCCCGCATCGGCGCGCTCGGCCAGCAGCACACTCCCGAGCGCCGATGCGTCGCCGACGGCTCGTTCGCCCGAGATGGCCACCGGATCGATGCCCGGCAGGTTGTCCTCACGCAGCGGCAAGGGACGAATGCCGCGCTTTCGGCAGGCCTTCAGGTCGATTGCGCAGAACACAGAGCCGGGCTTGTTCATCGCCTGGCGCGCCGATTCGACCGCGCCGGCAAATGTCGGTGAATCGTGCGTGACCTGCGTCGACTCGGCAGCGACGATCTCGCCGAGTTCCAGCAGATTTCGGATCCGCGCCGGCTCGTCGATCACGGTCTCGGGCAGGTTGCTGTCGTGCGTCCAGAACGCGGGCATCGCGTGCCCCTCGGGCAGCAGCAGCACCGTGTTCAGACCGGCCTGCTCCCACATCGCCATCAGGATGAGCGAGAGATCCAGGCACGTCCCGAAGCGTTCGCGCATCACGCGGTCGACGAGGCGGATGCGCTGGCCGGCTTTCTCGAAGCTCGCCGGCGGGCTGATGTAGCCGACTTTCTGCTCGGCCAGCGAGAGGAAGCACGCCTCGGCGATCAGGGCGGCCCGCTGCCTGCTGGCGGACTGGTAGCCATCGATCGCGTCGCGTTCATCGCGCTCGCCGAGGATGCGCCGGGCGCCTCTGAGAAGCTCGGCGATGAGCGAGTGATTGGGCGTGACGAACGCCGCGGTGAGTTCGGGCAGGTGTCCGCCGCCGGGCCACTGGTCGTAGGCGAGCAGGTCGAGGTCGAATGAGGCCTTTACTGATTGCTCGTTGGCCTCGGCTGTGATGGCAAGCGAGGTGCGCTCACCCTCGGTCCGGCTGGCCAGCGCTGCGGCCCCGAGACGCCAGCGTTCAGGACGCAGGCGTGCGGTCACGCCCGGATCGAGCCGGGCGAGCCTGCCGACCCAGGGCTCGGCCTCGCCCGAGGCCACCTCGGCGGTGACGACGAGGTCCTCGAACGTCTCATCCGAGGTATTGGTCAGCACGACCGCGTCGATCAGCGGCGTGCCCGATTGCTGGACCGCGAAGTTCACACGGTCGTTGTACTCGAGCTCGATCTGGCAGCCGAGGGGGCCGGCGGGGATGGTCGGTTCGGTCTCATGCATGACCCGGCAGTCTAACCCCATCCGGTGAGGTCAGAGAACCATGAATCTCGGACGGGCGAGCGTGGATTTCTTTTCCTTCACTTGACGACTGACCCGACCCATCCGATGATTGTTTCCGTAGGAGTCGAGCGGTCGCGAAAGGCCGAGCACTCCCACCGGACAGGCACTGGATGCCGACCACGGAAAGAGCCTTCGGGCACCCGATGATTCAAAACACTGTTCTCAGGCACGAGCACCACGCGTGTTCGGTGGCCACGGACGCCTCGCTTTCTCAGATCACGATCGACGACCAACCTCTCTTCGCCGCCGCTCTGGCGAGCCTGGCCGAGCCAGTCTCGGACGCCTCGTTCACGGCCTCGCTCTGCTGGAGCGAACCCCTCCAGCTCCGCAAAGCGATCATCGAGGGGCATCTCTGCCTTTTCAGTGCCGCCGACGGCGACCTCTCGATGATGCTCCCGCCGCTGCCGCTCAGCCCCACCGAGGCCTGGCGCCTGCCCGACGCGGTCGAGGCGAGCTTTGCCATCATGGATGCCCACAACGCCGAGGGTCCTGGCATCGAGCGCTCCCGCATCGAGTACGTCTCCGATGAAATGGTCCAGAGCATCCTGGGCACCACATGGATGGATCTGGCTGCCGAGACGATGCACGGCGACTACGTCTACACACGCGACGACCTCGTCGAATTGGCCGGCGGCGACCTCAAGGGCAAACGCAAGCTCCGCAGCAAGTTCATGCGCGAGAACCCGGACATCACCACCGGCCCCATCCGGGCCGAGGACATTCCCGAGTGCGTCAGCTTGCTCGCCCAGTGGCGCGAGGCGGCCGACATCCGCCACGAGGGCGAGGCCAACGAGCGGCTGATGGGCGTGGACATCCTCCGCGAGCGCGACGAGCAGAGCACGATCCGCTTCCTCGAACTCATTGAGCCGCTCGGTCTTGAGTCGATGGCTGTCCGCGTCGCCGGGCGTCTCGTGGGCTTTACGATCGGTGAATGGCTCAGCCCCACCATGGGCGTGGTCTGTGTCGAGAAGACCGAGCCCGGGCTGGCCGGTGCCCCGCAGTTCATCTACTCCGAGTTCTGCCGGATCAACTTCGCCGGCGCGACCGAGATCAACGCGGGCGACGACTGGGGCATCGCCTCGCTGCGATACACCAAAACCAGTTATCGTCCCTCGCGGATGCTTGCCAAGCACA
>CAXBOF010000030.1:0-10414 GCA_963977205.1 uncultured Phycisphaera sp.
GTCCGGTCACGCTCTTGCGATTGTCGCGGGCTACTTTCTACTTCGGTCTCTCTTTATGGACCGCGCCAAAGGCCGGAAGCGCTGCAGGAAGTGCTGGTACGACCTCACTTCACACGGCGACATTCCAATCACATGCCCGGAGTGTGGCAAAGAACACACGAAACCGCGGCATCTTCGCCGCACACGCCGACGCAAAGGCCGCGCTTTCATTTGGCTGCTGGTGATGATTGTGGGTGGATACGGGCTGTGGGTTGTGCCGCGAGTTCAATCAGAAGGCAGGCACGGGTTTGTACCCGACTTCCTCCTGGCGTACTACGTGCCCCATATCCGCTTTCCCAATGTGTATCCCCACCCCAGATTGCAGGCTAAAAACAGAGAACTCTTTGAAGAATGGGCGACCCCTGAAGGTCGGAAGAAGCTCCGCCGCCACATGCGAATCTGGCTTGCACTCGGTCTCGTAGATCCTCATGGCCATTACGGTGATCCAAGATTGAAAACAACGGCTGACATCAACGCAAACTTGGGCAACTGGACAAGTGCGGGGGGTGCATTTGCAGACATTCTCACGCTGGAAGATTTACCAAAGTGGGCTCGCCGGGCAGCGATTGAGCTCCACATCAAGGAATTAGCCCTCTGGATCGAGCCGGAAGAAGAGAACGATGATTTTTCTGTCGTTCGAGTAATGGGTAACCGTCGCTGGGATGCTTGGGTCGGCGACTTGATCGTGATGGTTCGTTCGCGCGACGACACGACCCAAAGTGGAATGACCTTCATTGGGAAGCAAGAAGAGATCCCGTACGCCGCAGATCAGATGCTGGCACTCAGCCCGAGAGATCTTGAGAAAGCCGGATGGATCGTATCCAAACCGGAATCGGAGGGCCAACGTTTCGTTCCGCCACCGAAGGCAATACTGAGCATCACCCCAGAGGGCAGTTATCCAGCGCGTCTGAGAATCATCGATGACGGCGAGTTTGTTGCCGAGTTTGATATCGATTTCGAGTTGCTACCCGTAGATTGGAGGCAGCCAGGCGTTCGGCTCCTCAAGACGGTACACGCTACCCGGTGTGGCGAATAGCCTCATACCATCCCCCATGCTCCTCCTCACCATCACCCAGGGCCCCGACCGCGGCAAGGCGTTCAATCTGCCTCAGAACGAGCCGCAACTCATCGGGCGGTCGTCAGAAGCCCTGCGCATCAGCGACTTCACCGTCAGCCGGCGCCACGCCGAGCTCACGCCCGACGGCTCGAACTGGTACATCCGCGATCTCCAGTCCCACAACGGCACGTACGTCAACGGCGTGCGCATCAGCAAGCGCACCAAGCTCAAGATCGGCGACGAGATCCGCGCCGGCTCAACCGTCTTCGCCTTCGGGGGCGTGGTGAGCCACCCCGAGTCCGACATCGTCGAGATACTGCGCCCCGAGGAGATCGACGCCGAGATCGAGCACGCGCTGGCCAGCAACGAGGACTCGGTGCTGATGGCCGAGCCCGAGCCGCGCATCGCCGCCAACGAGCACCTGCGGCTGCTGTTCAAGGCCAGCGCCATCGCGACTGAATCGATCGACAAACAGGAACTGCTTGCGAGCATCCTCGAACTCGTGTTCGACCAATTCGAGCCGGAGCGGGGCGTGATCCTGATCTCACCCGACAAGTACCACTCGCCCCGGCCCGTGGTCGTCAAGTACATGACGCCGCCCAAGGGCGCCGAGGAAGCCAAGATCCAGCTCTCGCAGACAATCCTCCAGCACGCGATGATCAAGAAGGAATCGGTGCTGAGCTCCAACGCGATGGCCGACCCGCGATTCAAGGCGGGCGACTCGATCCAGCGGCTGGGCATCCGCAGCGCGATGTGCAGCCCGATCCTCTTCCGCGAGCGCGTTTTCGGCGCGATCTACATCGACAGCTCCATCGTCAACTACACCTTCACCGCTGACCAGCTCGCCCTGCTCAACGCGGTGGGCCAGCAGACGGGCCTTGCGATGGCCAACCTCGAACTCGTCGGCGAGCAGATCCACACCGAGCGCCTCGCGGTCATCGGCGAAACCGTCGCAAGCCTGTCGCACTCGATCAAGAACATCCTCCAGGGCCTCCGCGGCGGGGCCGATGTCGTCGAGATGGGGCTCAAAAAGGACGACCTCAAAATCGCCAAGGGCGGCTGGGGCATCCTCAAGCGCAACCTCGACCGCATCATGAGCCTCACGCTCAACATGCTCGCCTTCAGCCGACAGCAGAACATCGAGATCGAACTCACCAAACTCGGCCCGCTCATCGAAGAGTGCGCGCAGCTACTCGAGGGCATCTGCCAGACGCGCCAGGTGCCGCTCATTGTTGATGTTGATTCTGAAATCCCGCCCGTGCCGGTCGATCCGAATCTGGTGCACCAGGTGATGATGAACCTCATGACCAACGCCGTCGAAGCGGTCGAGCCCAAGACCGGGGCTGTCACGGTGCGCGTCGACTACCACCCCCACGGCAAGCCGGGCAGCGACGGCAACCCGAGGCCCCACCCCCGCGGGTCCAGCGGAGCCGAGGTCGAGATCTCAATCATCGACAACGGCCCGGGCGTGCCCGAGGACCGCAGGCTCTGGATCTTCGAGCCATTCAACACCACCAAGGGCATGCGCGGCACAGGGCTCGGGCTCGCGGTGACCAAACGCATCATCGAAGATCACCACGGCGAGATCGAGGTCTTCAAAACCGCCGGCGGCGGCGCGACCTTCCGCATCCTCCTCCCCGCCGACCCCGCACAACTCATCGACCCCTCCGCCACCGCAGCCACCCGCAGCCTCACGAGCGCCCAACGCATCACGCGGAAGTGATCGTCTCCTTCTCCCCTTGGGGGAGAAGGTGTCTGCGCAGCAGACGGATGAGGGGACTTTGTGTTTCCGCATTCCGTGTGCTGCACACACTTCGCCCCAGCCCTCTCCCCCAGGGTCAGAGGTACCAACCGCGGCGCGCCCTACCCTTGTTGTATGAGCACCTTCCACGACACCATCCGCGCCCTCTCCGACCAATACGCGCCCTCGATCGTCTTCGGCGCCCGCCTGGGTCAGCCCGACGAGGTGCCCGATTCATTCCGAGAGAAGCTCGACCCGTGGGCGATGTGGTCCGACCAGGCCGCCCAGTCGCTGGGGGTCGCGGTGCAGATCGCCGCGAGCCAGCGCCTCGGGCGTGAGGGCTCCGAGGAGGCGTTGGCCATCTTGGCGGGCCTGCGCCTGGCGTACATGAAGCTCGTTTCCGATCTCGCCGACTCGATGAACATCCCAGAGGGCGAGCTGCACAACCGCATCAACGAAACCATGAACAACGCGAAGATGGAGGACAAGGGGCCGCTGGACGAGGGCGAGTCTCCCCCTGAATTCGAGTGACACTCCCCCGCGCCATCCTCCACGCCGACCTCGACGCCTTCTTCGCGTCCGTCGAGCAGCTCGACAACCCGGGGCTCCGCGGCAAGCCCGTGCTCGTTGGCGGCACAGGAAAGCGGGCCGTCGTCGCCGCAGCAAGCTACGAGGCGCGTGTGTTCGGCTGCCACAGCGCAATGCCCACCGCGACCGCGCTGCGACTCTGCCCGCACGCGATCGTCGTCAAGCCGCGCGGCAAACGCTACCGCGAGCTCTCCGAGCAGGTCTTTGCGATCTTCGAATCCGTCACGCCGCTCGTCGAGCCGCTCTCGATCGACGAGGCCTTCCTCGATGTCACCGGCTCGATCCGCCTGCTCGGCCCGCCCGAAAGCATCGCCAAAGACATCCGCAAACGTGTCAAATCAACCACCGGACTGACAGTCTCCGTCGGCATCGCGCCCAACAAGTTCCTCGCAAAGCTCGCCAGCGAGATGGACAAGCCCGACGGCCTGACCATCATCACGCCCGACACGATGCACCAGATTCTCGAACCGCTCCCGGCGTCTTCGATCTTCGGCGTCGGGAAAGCCGCAGAGAAAAAACTCACCGCGCTCGGCATCCGCACCATCGGCGACCTCGCGCGTGCGCCAGAGCAAGTGCTCGTCGCGCGTCTCGGCTCAATGGGGCCATACATCAAGCGACTTGCGCAGGGCATCGACGACCGCCAGGTCCATCCCGACCGCACCGCCAAATCGGTCGGTCACGAGCAGACCTTCGGCGAGAACCTCACCGACCGTCAGCTCATCCGCTCGATATTGCTCTCCCAGGTCGAGCACGTTGCGCGCCGGCTGCGCAACAAAGAACGAGCCGCCGGAAACGTCACACTCAAGATCCGCTTCGGTGACTTTGAAACCATCACGCGATCGGCCTCGCTCGGCAAGCAGACCGACAGCACCGAAGAACTCTGGCAAGCCTCGCTCGTGCTGCTTGAGAACTGGATGGAGCGTTCGTTCCATCCGGTGCGACTCATCGGGATGACAGCCGGCCAGTTGTCGGGAGCCGAGGACATCCAGCCGACGCTCTTTGGCTCAGAAGAGCAGGCCAAACGGTCCAAACTCGACCATGCCGCCGACGAGATCGCACGGCGGTTCGGCAACGATTCGATCCGCCGGGCCGCTTCGTTCTCGAAATCACCCTCGCAGCGTGCAAACAAACCCGAAATCAACCCAGATTCTCGGTCCTGAGCGCTTTCAAGATTGTGCGAACACCAAACTTCCTGCAACTGCCCGCAGCCGGGCTCCGTATACCCGGCTACTCGTGGCCAGTCAGGACCTTCTTCGTTATGAACCAATATGTACGCCGGTTCGAACCGCTGGCAGCGATCTGCCAAGCCATCACCGAGGGCGATATCGATAGAGCATCCTCGCTCATCGACCTTCAGGGCCACGACGGCCTGTCGGGCCTGTCTGGCGACACGCTGGCCCAAAGCCCGGTCATGATGGCACTGTCCACAGGCCATCCACGACTGGCACATCGGATTGTCGCAGCGGGCTTCAAGCCCTCCGCATGGGAAGCCGCCGGGCTCGATCTCGCCGGCGAACTGCACGCCCAGGCCGCGGCCGACCCTGACCGCCTCTGTCTCTGCAATGCCGAAGGCTGGGCCCCTCTGCACCTGGCCTGCTACGCACACGCACACAAGGCTCTCGCGGTCCTCTGCGAGTTCGCGACCGATCCGAACGTTGTCGCCTGCAACAGTTCGCTTGAGACCCCGCTGCACTCAGCTGTCCGCGCCGATGACGCCGAGGCGGTCCGCATTCTGCTCGACGCGGGTGCCGATGCGAGATTTCTTGACGCCGCGGGCCGGTCGCCTTTGCAGCTGGCGATCGAACTGGCCGCAATCGAAGCGGGCGATGTTCTCACGCAGCGCGCTGAATAGTTGAACTCATACAAATCACTGTTGAATTAAGCGGTCTCGTTGTCGCGTAATCGTTCAAGCGATCGACTCAGCGTGCGTAGGTCCGCCTCTTGCATGTGGCCGAGCCGCTTGCGCAGCAGCGAGCGCACGGGCTCATCGAGACGCTCAACAAGCGAGCGACCCATAGCCGTGATCCGCACATAAACCTTGCGTCGGTCTTTGGCGCAGCGCACACGCTCGACGTGCCCGGCCTTCTCGAGCCGATCGATCAGCCGGGTGACATCGGGCACGGGGACAACCAGATCCTCGCGGATATCGCTCCAGCACCGCCCCTCGTCGCCGGCTGCCCGCAGAATGCGGAGCACGTTGTAGGTCGCTTCGCTCAGGCCGTGCTTCCGGAAGAGCTTGCCAAAGTACGACTCCAGAGCGGCAGCCGTCCGGCGAACGTTCAAGTACGCCTCTTCCTCCGCCATCTCAAAGGGCTTCTTTTTCCCGATTTCGTCCTGCAAATTAGGCATCTGTGGAAACAATATATCACACTGTGGGCCAACAAGAACCCCCCGCGCGGGCGGGGGAGGATGTAAACGCACACCATTCGATGATTCTTACGCGAGATCGAAGACCAGGACCTCGGCATCGTCGCTCGCGGCGATCTCAACCCGCTCGGCGCCACTGATCGCTGCGCCATCGCCAGCACTCAGCGTCTCGCCCGCAGCCGAGATCGTTCCCTTGACGACCTGCACGAAGGCGTGCCGATCGCTGCCGACCTCTACCGTGTCGGACTGGCCGCTGCCCAGCGTGCCGACCCAGATCTTCGCGTCGGCCCCGATCGTCATCGAGCCGTCGGCCCCGTCGGGCGAAGCCGCCAGGCGGAGCCTGCCCTTGGCGCTCCGCCCGAAGTGATCACCAAGAAGCGCGTACCTCGGAGTGGTGTTCCTCTCCGTCGGGTGGATCCAGATCTGGATCAGCCGCACCGGTTTGTCGGGCGAAGGGTTGCGCTCGCTGTGCGTGATGCCCGTGCCGGCACTCGTCAGTTGGAACTCACCCTCGCCGATGATCTCGGTCGTGCCCATCGAGTCCTTGTGCTGGAGTTCACCATCGACGATGTAGCTGATGATCTCCATGTTGTCGTGCGGGTGCGTGTCGAAGCCGCTGGCCGGCGCGACGATGTCGTCGTTGATTACACGCAGCCCGCGGAAGCCCCGGATATCCGGGCCGTCGCCCGTCGGGAATCCCCGCGCAAACGCGAACGTGTGCCAACTGTCGAGCCAACCAAACCGAGTTTGCCCGCGGTCTTCTGCCCTTCTGATGCTGACCATTTGAAGCCTTCCTTTCTGATTCGCATCATCACACAACCAACCCGGGTGCCCGCAGCGCTATTCCGTTGCCTGCCCCTCCCATGTGGTAGTATGAATCCAACCAGTCCACCCGGAGCCAATCGATGATCCACCGCCTTCTCTCGCTCGTTCCTACTCTGCTCGCAGCCTCGGCCATCGCCCAAGCCGAGGGCAACGCCGAGCCCAAGGGCCTCGTCGTCCTGCATTGCGGCCAACTCCTCGCCGAGCCGGGCCAGGAACCCATGAACGAAGCAACCGTCGTCATTGAGGGCGGCGTCATCACCAATGTCCTCAATGGCATCGCCTTCTTCGACGCCCCTCCCGGCCAGCCCGCCAACACACACATCGACCTCATGGACAAGTTCGTCCTCCCCGGCCTCATCGACTGCCACACACACCTCACGTACGAACTCCCGCCCATGCAGATGCGCCTGCACAAACGGATCACCGAGGACGCAACTTACGAAGCGATCGACGGCACACACAACGCCCGCAAAACACTCATGGCCGGCTTCACCACCGTGCGCAACGTCGGCTCGGGCGGGGCCGCGATCTACGCCCTCCGCAGCCGAATCAACCAGGGCGTCATCCCCGGCCCGCGCATCCTCGCTGCGGGCAAGTCCATCTCCGTCACCGGCGGGCACGCCGACCCGACCAACGGCATTAACCCCGCGCTCTCGCCCGCGCTCACCTCGACCGACGGCATCGCCAACGGCCCGGCCGAGTTCCGCCACGCCACACGCGAACGCATCCGCCAGGGCTCAGACCTCATCAAAATCACTTCCACCGGCGGCGTGCTCTCCAATACCGCCGCGGGACTGGGCCAGCAGATGTTTGACGATGAGATCGAAGCCGTCGTGGAAGCAGCGCACATGATGGGACGCAAGGTCGCCTGCCACGCGCACGGCACCAACGGCATCAACGCCGCCCTCCGCGCGGGCGTCGACTCCATCGAGCACGGCTCATACCTCGATGAATCCTCCATCAAGCTCTTTCTCGAAACCGGCGCCTACCTCGTCCCCACCATCCACGCCGGCAAATTCGTCGGCGAAAAAGCAGCCGACCCCGCGTGGTTCAACCCCGCCATCAAAGCCAAAGCCGAAGCCGTCGGCCCGATCATCCAGGACGCGCTCGCAAGGGCGCACAAAGCAGGCGTCAAGGTCGCCTTCGGCACCGACGTCGGAGTCGGCGCGCACGGCACCAACGCGCTCGAATTCGTCTACATGGTCGAGGCCGGCTTCACACCCGCCGATGCAATCAAAGCCGCCACCATCAGCGCCGCCGACCTCTGCGGCCTCGGTGGCTCCGTCGGCCAAATCGCCAAGGGCTACCAGGCCGACATCATCGCCCTCGACGCGAACCCGCTCGAAGACGTCGCCGCTCTCCAGAGCGTCGCCTTCGTCATGAAGGGCGGCAAGGTGTACAAGGACAAACTCCAGGATTCTGCGCAAACCGCAGCGGACTGACACGGCCCGTGCGCACAATGCGCGAGTTGCGCGTGGTCCTCGCCGACACACACGTGCCGCCGTGTTTGAATACCCCCGAACTCAAAGGGGGATTCACCATGAAAGCATCGGCAAGCGTTCTCGTTCTCTCGTTCCTGTCCGTCGGCTGCGCGACCCAGCAAGATCTCTGGCGAGCGCAGGAAAACATCGTCGCCAACGACAACAGACTGGCGCAATCGCTGGGCACTCAGCACGAACAGATCCTGACGGGCTCAGCATCGTCGCTGCGCACCGAGATCGAGGATCTGCGCAGGCAGAACCAACTCGTCAGCGACAGAGCACGGCAGATCGCCGACGAAGCCACCAGCGCTCGGACCGTCGCCGCCGACGCCATTGAAGGACTCGAGCGGTACGTCGGTTCGCTCGGTGGGCCACTGGGTGGCGCGGTTGGGGCCGCCATCGAGCACGTCGCCTCGGGCGTCCGCAGCCAGGACACACGCCTTATCGCTGTCGAGACACAGGCCCGCGCCAGCACCGCGCGCGTCGAGAACATCGAGTCCTCGCTCGACGACCGCATCCGATCTGAACTGCTGACGCTGGGGCTGACCGATGAACAGGCCGGCGTGCTGCAGAACACGCTCGGCACCGACGAACTCATCGCATTGTTGGCAATCCTGGGTCTCTCGACCGGCACGGGCGCGTTCGCTGCGAAGGTGGGCAAGAGCCGCAGCTCTGTGCAGGTCGCCGAGCTCCAGCGCCGCGTCGAATCGATCGCGCAGAACCGTCCACCAAGTGCCTAATTTCTTACTGTAAAGTCCGAGCGACTCAGCTCAGGCCCATGGCCTTGGCCATCGCCTTGCCCATGTCGGCCGGGCTCTGGGCGACCTCGATGCCCGCGGCCCGCATCGCAGCGATCTTGCCCTCGGCTGTGCCGCTGCCGTCGGCCTCGATGATCGCGCCGGCGTGACCCATGCGCTTGCCGGGGGGCGCGGTCGCGCCGGCGATAAAGCCCGCCACCGGCTTGGTGACGTTCTCTTTCACATACGCGGCCGCCGCCTCTTCGTCGGAGCCGCCGATCTCGCCAATCATCAGGATGCCGTGCGTGTCGGGATCGTTCTGGAAAAGTTCGATCGCGTCGATGTGGCTCATCCCCCGCACCGGGTCGCCGCCGATACCGATGCACGTCGACTGACCGAAACCAAGGTTCGAGGTCTGCCAAACCGCCTCGTAGGTCAGCGTGCCCGATCGGCTGACGATGCCGACAGCCTTGCCGGTCTTGGCCTCACTGATGTGCGTGTTGATGTAGCCCGGCATGATGCCGATCTTGCAGCCGGAGTTGGTGTAGGTGTCGCTCGGCGATGTCCCGCCGCCGGTCTTGGGTCCGGGCGTGATAATGCCCGGGCAATTGGGCCCGATCAGCGTGATCTTCTTGTCCGCCGCGCGGGCGTTGTTCATCTCGTCGAGCACCGCCCGGACCTTGACCATGTCCTGCACGGGCACGCCCTCGGTGATCGCGCAGATCAGCGAGAGCCCCGCGTCGGCCGCCTCGAGGATCGCGTCGCCACAAAACGCCGGCGGGACGAAGATCATCGTCGCTGTGGCGCCGGTCTTCTGAACCGCCTGCTCAACCGTGTCGAATATGGGCAGCCCGTTGGGGTCCTGCTGTCCACCCTTGCTGGGCGTGACGCCGCCGACGAGCTTGGTGCCGTAGTGCAGGCAGCCTCTTGTATGGACCGCACCGAATGAGCCGGTGATGCCCTGACAGATGACCCGGGTGTCGGCGTTGACGAGAACAGCCATGGTTCTGCTCCGTGGAGGTTTCGTGATCCTGTTGACCCCATCCCGCGGGGAAAACCAGCATAGGCGGCCGGCCGGGCGCATACAGCCAGAGCGAAGAAGGCCAGAGAGCCGGATCCATCGGTCGAACCCAAGCTCACTGGCTCCATGTCTTCGGCCCCGGCCGCTTGGAATCGGGCTCTTACTTGCGGGTGTACTGGATCTCCATGACCTTGAACGGGTCGCCGTAGAGGATCTCCCACATCTCCATCACGTGGTTGTCCTCGTCGATGATGCGGAAGACCTGCTTGTAGGCCTTGCCCATCTCGCCGGTGGTCGGCTCATCCATCGTCCCGATCATGGTCATCGCGGTGCCCGACTGATCCAGGTTGCCATACGAAGGCGCGATGCCCGTGGACATGCTGTCGATCCAGATGTTGGTAAAGAGCTTTTTGTTGTTGTCGTAGCCGGTCAGCGCCATGCCCGTGAAGGGGAAGCCCATCATGTCGCCCTTGTACTCGGTCTGGAGGTAGCGCCCGCCCATGATCATGGTGTTGGTGCAGGAGCCCTTGCTCTCCATCGGCTCGCCAGCGGGGTCCA
>CAXBOF010000031.1:0-10164 GCA_963977205.1 uncultured Phycisphaera sp.
TGTCTCGGGGCGATGACCTTCGGTGAGGACTGGGGATTTGGTTCTTCCGTTGAGGACTCGGTTCAGATCCTCGACGCTTACATCGCCAAGGGCGGCAACTTCATCGACACGGCCAATATCTACACCAAGGGGCATTCTGAGAAAATCATCGGCGACCACGTCGGCAAGGACGCCGGCAAGCGGGACCGCCTGGTCATCGCGACCAAGTTCCTGAGCAACATGTACGTGGGCGACCCGAACGGCGGCGGCGCGCACCGCAAGGGCATTATGGCTGCGTGCGAGCAGTCGTTGCGTCGGCTGCAGACGGACTATATCGATCTCTACTGGATGCACTTCTGGGATCACCTGACGCCGATCGACGAGACGATGCGCGCGATCGATGACCTCGTCACGCAGGGCAAGATCCGCTACTTCGGGATCAGCGATACCCCGGCGTGGAAGTGCGCCCAGGCGCAGTACGAGGCGATCTTCAAGAACTGGACACAGGCGATCGCGCTGCAGATCGAGTATTCGCTGGCCGAGCGCACGGTTGAGAATGAGCTGATCCCGATGGCGCAGGAGCTCGGGATGGGCGTGACGCCTTGGTCGCCGCTGAAGAGCGGCGTTCTGACGGGCAAGTACACACGGGCAAACACGGACACGGTCGACCCCATGCGTGGAGACTGGGTGAAGGCGAATCTCACCGAGCGGAACATGGACATCGTCGATGTGCTTGTATCGGTGGCCGAGGAACTGGGACGAGCGCCGGCCGAGGTGGCGCTGGCGTGGGTGCAGTCGCGGCCCGGCGTGGCAAGCACGATTATCGGCGCTCGCACGATGGAGCAGCTCGAGAAAAACATCAAGGCGCTCGAGGTCACGATCCCGGCGGAGCTGACCGCCAAGCTCGACGAGGCCAGCGCGATCCAGCCAACCTTCCCGCAATCGTTCCTGCCTCACGTCAAGGACAATGTCCACGGCGGGACAACGATCAACGGCGTCCCAACCGAGCCCTCGCCGCTGTGCCCGCAGAACGATGGTGAGCGCTGGTGAGTCGCAACGCAAACACATGGCTCTCGCCCGCTTTTTTGCGCGAGAAGTTCGAGGCCGGCCAGAACTACGAGGATTACCTCGCATCGGGCTCGCCCCACCACCGCACGGGGTGGGATCGGCTGCGCGGTCTGATCGAACTGTCGGCCGGCGAGCGCGGGCTGCTCGGCTCGTTTGAACGCCGATTGAATGTTGTGATTTCCAGCGGGGTTTGGTGCGGCGACTGCGCCCAGCAGATGCCGGTGATCGATCACATCGAGCGGGCCGCGGGCGGGCAAGTGGTTTGCCGATTCCTTGACCGGGACGAGCACGCGGATCTTGCTGAGCGGGTGATGCTCTGTGGCGGGCTGCGCGTGCCGGTGGTTCTGATTCTGAATGAGGATTTCGACTTGCTGGTCTTAGCCGGGGATCGGTCACTCTCTCGGTACCGAGCGATGGCTGCGCGGCAGCTCGGGCCGTCATGCCCGGTGCCGGGCGCGGATCTGCCGGCCGACGAGATCCGGGCGATGACCGCCGATTGGGTTGCCAGCTTCGAGCACGCCCACCTGATGGCCCGCATGAGCACAAAGCTTCGGATGCGATATCGGGACTGAGCTCGTTGGGTGAGTGCCTGGATTCCTCGATCAGATGTGGGAATCCCGGATGCAAAAAACCCGGATGCGGAAATCCAGGAGATGTGAAGACCGGCGGTGATCGTGACCGATGTACTCCAAAAGGAGTCCACACATGTTCAACTCGATCTTCACATTGGCGCAGCAGGGCGGCGGGAATGCGGCAGCCGGGGCGGCGGCCGGTATCGTGGCGTTGCTGCTCGTACTCATCTATATCGCACTGATCGTGCTCGTTATCGCGGGCATGTGGAAGACATTCTCCAAGGCCGGTCAGCCCGGCTGGGCCGCGATTGTGCCGATTCTGAACATCTATTTCCTGATCAAGATCGCCGGCCGGCCTGGCTGGTGGATCATTCTCATGCTGATCCCGATCGTGAGCCTCGTCATCTCGATCATTGTGATGAGCGATATCTCCAAGTCGTTTGGACGCGGAATCGGGACCACTCTGGGGCTGATATTCCTGAGCCCGATCTTCTTCTGCATCCTGGGCTTTGGAAGTGCGCAGTATCAGGGCCCTTCCGCGGCTGTGAACTGATCCGCATTGGCACGCCAGCCGACCGCGACCCTGCCTGATCCGGCCTTCGTGGCATTCCCGGGTGTGTGCCCGGGGTGCGCGTACGACCTGGCGGGGGCGGAGAAACTCAAGCGTTGCCCCGAGTGCGGCCTGGTGATCGCTGTGGGTTCGCCTTGCCTGGCGATCGGCTGTGTGCCCAAGCACAAAGCCGGGCCGGTGTGGCGGCGGTTCGTCTGGATCGCCATCATGCTTGTGCTCGTGATCCTCTCACAGACCTGGTTCTACATTGTGACGTGGCAGCCCTGGCTGCTCGGCGTGTTGCTGCTTGGCTGCATCGTCGCGGCGACATTGATGATCATGACGGGCACCTCGGTCGCCACGAGCACTGAGAAGGTGCTCTTTACAACCTCGGGCATGATCCGGTCGGTTTGGGGGGAGAGTCAGTCAACCTTCCATCCGTGGGACGGGACCGAGCGGTGCCGGTGCAAGGGCATCGGTGTTGCCTGGCAGCGGCTTTGGATTCTCGACGACTCGAATCGTGTGATCTTTGATTGCGGGTTCCGGTGCCGAACCGAGTCGCTCTCGGCCGTCGCCGCAGCGGCCGAGCGGTACGCGCGGGGGGAGGTACCCGACCGCGCCGAGTTTGCGGGCCTGATCGAGGACCGGATGCAGCCCGGGACGTAAGGAGCCGTGTACCATCGCAGCGTGGCCAAGTTACCTGCGAGGAAAGTACCGGGAAAGAAGCTCAGCGCGGCTCAGGTCGCTGAGGACCAGCGTCTGGGCGCCTACGCGCAGCAGCTCCAAGGCGAGGGGCGGCTGACCGAGTCGGCGCAGATCCTCGAGGATCTGCTCAAGCGGCACCCGGCTGAGCCGAGCATCATTTTCAATCTCGGGCTCTGCCGGATGGGGCAGCTCAACCACGCCGAGGCGCGCAAGCTCATTGAGCGGGCGTGCACCTTCCCGCAGGTGCCGGCCGACACGCACGCGCTCCTGGCGGTGTGCTGCCTGGCGCTCCAGGACATCGCGGCCGCCGAGCGGGAGGTGGACACGGCGCTTGCCAAGGACCCCAGCTCGGTGCGCGCGATCCGGGTGAAGGCGGACCTTCTGAATATCGCGGGCAGGCCAGCCGAGGGGGCGGATCTCATCAGGCCGCTGGTCGAGAAGGATCTGTCGGAAGGCCAGAACGTGGCGACGTTTGCCAAGTGCTGCCGGGCGTGCGATCGCCGGGCCGAGGCGCTCGATGTGCTCGAACGCGCAGAGAAGACCGAGTCGAGCAATCCCGAGGGCCGGGCTTCGATTCTGTACGAATTGGCTGCGGAGTACGAGAAGCTCGGGCGGTACGACGAGGCCTGGGCCGCCGGCGCCGAGGCCAACGCGCTCCGCCCCTCGCACCACACGATCGAGAACTGGCAGCGGTGGATCGACCAGCGGATCGAGGCGTTCAGCGCCGAGCGGATGGCCAGCCTCCCCCGCTCGCGGCGGGACGGAACCGGGATGGTGTTCATCGTGGGCATGCCACGCTCGGGCACGACGCTGGTCGAGCAGATCATCGCCAGCCACCCGGACGCGGTGGGCATCGGCGAGCGGCAGATCATCTCCGCTGCCTCGCGCGAGCTGACCATGATCCGCTCGGCGGATGAGACTCAGATTCAGCGGCTGGACACGTTCAGCCCGGCTGGGATCGATCGCGTGGCGCGGGGCACATTGGCGGAGCTCAAGGCGGCCGGCGGGGATTCGCCGGTGATCGTCGACAAGCTGATGCAGAACTTCCTGCACGCGGGCGTGATCGAGCTGCTCCTGCCCGGGGCGAAGATCATCCACTGCGTGCGCGACCCGCGGGACACGTGCGTGTCGTGCTTCTTTCAGCACTTCCCCGGGCCGGAGAACCAGGCGTACTCGCGGAGTCTGGAGACCTTGGCGCATTACTACCGGCAGTACCAGCGGATCATGGAGCACTGGAAATCAGTGCTGACAACGCCGATTCTTGATGTTCGGTACGAGGACATCGTGGCCGACAAGCGGGGTCAGGCCGAGCGGATGATCGAGTTCGTCGGGCTGGACTGGGACGAGGCGTGCCTGGCTTCGCACGCCAGCGGCCGAACCGTCGTGACGCTCAGCGTGGACCAGGTCCGAAAGCCCATGTACACATCCTCGATGGGACGGTGGCAGCGGTTTGAAGGACATCTTGGTCCGATACTCGATCTTGCTGAGTAAGATCTTCCCGTCAATACCAACCTTTTTCCGAACGCTTCGGATCAGACGGCATACCAATCATGTCCCGGAAACTTTTTGATTGCATGGTTTCCCTGATTGGGGTACGCTGATTTCAACCGGCCGTCATGGGCCCGGTACGAGCAGGAAGACGAGAGACCTTCCGCATGACATCGCGTTTCTACGTTGGCATTCGCCAGCGCGCGCTGCAGGCGAGGACTCCCGTCGCACATATATGCGATCAGACTCATGAGCTGATCTCAAGATTTTGGGAGTAGAGACATGACAAAGATGATTCTTGCTGCTGCTGGTATTGCTGTTACCTCGTCGGCCTCGGCTGACCTGACCAACGCAACGCACACCAACCTGCTGAGCCCCGAGCACTACTCGATCACCGCGACCCCCATCGGTGGTCCGGATATCGCCGGTGTTTTCGGCACGGCTTACTCGAACATGGACCCGGGCCCCAACGGCTACTCGGCCTTCGCTCCTGCTGGCGGCGCGATCGGCTTTGATGATTACGACTCGATCGGCAGCACCGGCTCGACGATCGACGTCTCGACGTTCCGCTTTGTCGGCGGCGTTGACACCGCTGGCGGCGTCGCATTCTTCGAGTTCTACGACACCACCAGCGCGTTCGTTGACTCGTTCGGCGTGGCTCTGACCAACCCCGGTAACTTCATCTACACCATCACGATCAACAGCTACCCCGGTGGCGTTGTCGTCCCCGAGGCAGGCCTCCTTCAGATGGTTGTCGACGACGCCGGCGCTTTCGGCCCCGCAACGCTCGGCCAGTTCTTCCTCGGTGACGCAGGCGCCACCGTTGGCTCGTCTGACATCACCGTCGGCGGCGCAACCGGCTTCGATCACAACTTCGAGATCAACGGCGATTACGTCCCCGCACCCGCGACCGCAGCTCTGCTCGGCCTGGGTGGCCTGGCCGCGACCCGTCGTCGCCGCTAATCCCGTATAGCCTTTCAGTACTGTGTACTTTCGCGCACCCCCGTCATTCATTTGGCGGGGGTGCTCTTGTATATGAGCATGACCAGAAACCGGCTTCGGGATACCAAGATCTCACTTTGCCGTACTTATCTCCCTATGGCTATGGCAGATCTTCCCGCCCGACACGAATGCTTGCCGTACGGGATGCCCCGCTGGCCTCGGGGGCTGGCTTCTTCCCCATACCTCAGCCATTCTGGTTCAGATGATCGGCTATATATAATTTTTCTTTGAACGCCCATTGATTTCTATTGCGTCCGGTTTGGGGAGAGATATGATCTTGCTACCGGCCGTCATGGGTCCGGCACGAGCAGGAAGACGAGAGACCTTCCCAGATACATCACGTTCCTTTCGTCGGCGTGTGCCTACGCGCGCTGTATCCGAAAGCTCTCGGAACTCATTTGGGACCGGACATGAACGCCGGCCCCTAGATTGGGAATTGAGACATGAACAAGACTCTGATGACCGTTGCCGGGCTCGCCCTGGCATCACCGGCCTTTGCCGACCTGGCCTCGGGCCCCCAGACAAACCTGCTGAGCCCCGACCAGTACTCGATCACTGCGACACCCATCGGTGCTCCTGACATCGCCGGCGTCTTCGGCACGGCGTACTCGAACATGGCCGCTGCTGCTGGCTACCAGGCGTTCCCCGCCGCGACCGGTGCGATCGGCTTCGATGATTACGACTCGATCGGCTTTGTTGGCGGCGTCCAGCAGGCTGCTGGCACCATGTTCTTCGACTTCTTTGACACCAGCAGCAACTTTGTTGATTCGTTCGGTGTGACACTGACCAACCCGGGCAACTTCATCTACACCATCACGATCAACACCTACCCAGGCGGCGTGGTCGTTCCCGAGGCCGGTTTGCTCCAGGTCACCGTCGGTGCCGGCTTCACCGGTCAGTGGTTCCTCAACGCAGACGCCCCCACCATCGGCACCAGCAACTCGGGAATCGGTGGCGCCGCGGGCGGCCTGCAGCACAAGTTCGAACTCAACGGCGACTATGTCGTTCCCGCACCGGCATCCGTGGCCCTGCTCGGCCTCGGCGGTCTGGCCGCGATCCGTCGCCGCCGCTGATACCAAGTCAGCAATCGAACATGTCTTTACTCACGCCCCCGTTGTAGCAAGCGACGGGGGCGTTCTTATATTTGCACTCTGCCACAATTAAAAACCCGCCCCGGCGGGCCTGCGAGGAACCACCGGGGCGGGCAAAACAATGAACGAATTTGTCAACGATCAGCGGCGGCGGCGGGACGCGACGAAGCCGGCAAAGCCCAGAAGCGAAGCCGAGGCGGGAGCCGGGATGGCGAACCGGATCTCGAAGACGTCCGAGTCTGCGTAGCCCGTCGAGCCCATATCCACGACCTGGAACTGCACGCTCCACTCCTCTTTCGAGGGGTCGAACGAGGGCACGTCGGTGTTGAGGAACCAGAACGGGTGCGTGTCGAATTCGTCGCCGGCACCGAAGGCGAAGGTGTCGCCATTGCCGAGTCCGGGCACGTCGAAGAAGGGGTTGTAGACCTGCATCTCAAGGTCGCTCGTGCCGACGAGCCGGAAGTGGATGTCGGCCCCGGCGCCGAGCTTGAAGAAGCCCTCGTCCGGCTCGTCCTCGCCCAGAGCCGTGAAGCCCGGCGCGTCCGAGACGTGGCCGTTGAGACCCGAGCCGGAGAAGAGTTCTTCGAACTCGAACGTCTCGTCCAGGTCCATCTCGATGTCGAGCTTGCCGGTCGCGTCGACGCCGACGACGCCGTCTTCGCCGTGGTGGTGAGGCTGGGCGATGGCGATGGTCGTCATCGAGCCCAGGATCGCTGTCATCAAAGCTTGCTTTCTCATCTCTCTATCTCTCCTCTGCGGGGTGTGAACGAATGCCGCTTGGGATCAGCAGCCTGCATTGAAATTGGAAACCCATGCGCTGAAGTCGGCGGGCGAGCACGCGCCGTCGCTGTTCTGATCGCACGCGGGGCTCATGGCGTTGAACGCCGCGACCCACGCGCTGAAGTCTGCGGGCGTGACCGAGCCGTCGCCGTTGACGTCCGCGTGGCAGACCGCCCCAGGGCAGCCGAAGGCGGCCTCGGCAAACGCGTAGGCCTCGTCGAGCTCAGTCATCGTCGCGCCCTCTGAGATGACGAGCCAGAAGGGCTCGCTCGGGGCGTAGCTGGCCGTGTTCGCTTGGAGCTCGAGCTGCAAGAGGTACACGCCGTCGCTGGCGGTGTCCGTCGCGGGCGAGCCGTTGAGCTCAAGCCGGAACGCGTAGTGCGTGTGCCACTCGCCATTGGATGTGCCGACGTAGACCCCTTCCAACGGCATGGCGGGGTCGGTATCGGGCGTTGAGATCCCCGGCGCAGGCCCAAACGAGATGCGCACCTTCTCGGGCGGGATCGTGTCGAAGTCTGAGCCGTCCCACTTGCGCAGAGCCGCGCCGATGAAGTAGGCCAGCTCTGTGCCGCTGGCGAACGTGCCCGTATCGCTGTCGAATCCGGGATCGGTCGTGCGCGCCTGCGATTCAAGAGCGACCCCGAACACGCACTGCTGCTCGGTGATCACGCCCATGCCGTCGGTCGCGGTGCCGATGGTCAGTACGCCATCATTGACACCCACGGCGATATCGCCCTCGTGGATCTGTGCCCCGGCGAGCGTGGCGCCAACCGCCGCAAGCCATGCGATGCTGTAGCGAGCTTTCATGTCTGTCCTCTCTTTCATTTGGCAACTCTCGGGAAGAATCTGTTCGTGTAGTAATCCGAGTACACGCGCTCAAAGGCGTTGGTCTCGGCGTGCCCGTCGAGGTAGCCGTAGTTCGACTTTGCCTCGGGCTTGTCGTTCTTGCCGCCGTGGGCCGCGATCTCGATCTGCTCGCGGGCGGTCATCCAGGGCAGATCGCCCTGACCACCCCAGCTGAACGGGTGGAAGTGGTCGGCGGTCGCGTACTGCGGGCGCGAATCGCCCGTGATCTCGGTGTCGTCGAAGACCATGAGCGTCCACTGCACCGTCGATGTGGGTCTTGCGATCTGTGCGAGTTTGCGCGTCGCCTCGATGCGGCCGTATTTCGGGTCGGTGAACGGGCTGAACTTACTCGTCAGGAAGTCATTGAGTCCGAAACTCGTCCATCGCGTCGGCGGCAGCGTCGAGGTGTACGCATCGATCGCCGCGTCCGCGTCGCCCGGGTTCTCCTGCCTGATCACGTTGATCCGGTGCAGGAACTCTGCGAGCGTCGGACCCTCGCTCAGGCCGCCCCGCTCGACTGGCCACCAAAGGCTGCGGTCGGCGGGCGAGCGGATGGCGTCGGGCGAATCGAAGTACACCGACAGGGTCTGGATCCACGAGGACGCCGGCTCACCGATCGAGCCGTGGTCGATGCCGGCGTCGATCAGCCACTCGTCGTTCGCGTCGGCGTACATCGCTTGCGCAATGGTCAACTGCCTGACATTGCTCAGGCAAACGATGGATCTGGCTGCCCTGCGGGCACTGCCGAGCGCGGGCAGCAGGATCCCGATGAGCAGCGCGATGATCGCGATCACCACGAGCAGCTCAATAAGTGTGAAGGCGCAGCGTCTGTGCATGGCACGACCCCTCTGATCGCGGCACAACGGATGCGCACGCGAAAGCAGTGAAATTGGTCTAGACGTTCAGATAAGGATGGAAGAAATCAGCCGGCGCAGATCGGCGTCGGCGGGCCGCGCGCCAGGCGCGCGGGCACCGGGAGCGAATCGATCAGCGCCGATGGCACCGACTCGATCGTCGAACCGTATTCGAGCGTCCCGATGGCGCAATCGGCAAGCACGATCCCCCACTGCCCGCCGGTGGCGAGCATGAGGCACAGCTCACAGTCGTGGTCCTCATGATCGTCACGATCACTGGGCGACTCGGGGTCACTGTGGTCGTGGTGCGCGTGAGACTCGTGGTGACACGCGTGGGTCGTCTCGGCTGGAGCGTCGAAACCGTGAGCGGTGATGCGGTGCAAAGCGCCGGGCAGTCCGGTCGAGAGCAGCGTCACCGCCAAGGCGACTAGCAGCGTCAGCCCAGTGGTCAATTTCCCGCTGGTCATACGGCCACCCCCGTGCAGTCTCGGCAGGTGCCGCGGAGGATGATCTCGTGGGACTCGACCGCGAAGCCCTCGGGAGCCAGGCTCGAAACGCCCTTGGCGCAGCCCGGCACGTCGTAGACCCGTTTGCAGGCGTCGCATTCGAAGTGGTGATGGTGAGGAAGATCGGCCGGCTCGAACCTGGCCGCCGCCCCGGGGAGTTCGACCTTGGCGACCGCCCCCTCTTCGACTGCCCTGTTGACGATGCGATAGACGGTCGCGGTCCCGATGCCGGTCTGGCGGAGCCCATCGCGGATCTCATCGACCGAGACCGGCCGCCCGAGGTCTCGGATCAGGCCGAGGACTGCTTCGCGATGGGACTGGGCCTGTGGCACGCGAGAATGATAATCGATTCTCATTCTCGGAATCAAGGCCCTTCTATCCATTTCTAGCAAAAAGGCGGCGAGGACCGTCCCCGCCGCCCTTGAAGGGATATCTGGCTCGCTCGCTGAGCCCTTTGGCTCAGAAGTCTGCCAGGTCGGAATCCAATGGGAGGAATCGCTCAGGGTCTCTGGACACCGGAACCTTTGTTTCCCGGCGCGTCGGTCGGGGCTGCTGGGTTGGCCGGGATACATCGGATCCGTCTGTGCCGTTGTTGGACAGGGCCTCCCGGAGCGTGGCGACCTGTGAGGCGGTTTCCTGGGCGGCCGAGGCGAGTTCCTCGGCGTTGCCGGCGTTCTGCTGGGTCACCTTGTCGAGCTCTGCGACGCCTGTATTGATCTCTGC
>CAXBOF010000032.1:0-10121 GCA_963977205.1 uncultured Phycisphaera sp.
CCGGCTACGACACCGTCTTTGGTAACAACTTCCAGGCCGCTACCTTCACCGACTCCGATGGCGGCAATATCACCGGAAAAATTGAGCTCATCCAGAACGGCTCGCAGGTCATCAACTTCGACACCACCATCCAGGCGGGCGACTTCGGCTCGACCCCGGGCGAGGTGAAGTACTACCGCTTCCAGATTCCAGGTCTCTTTGAGCACCAGGACCTGGGCACCGTCTCGTACGACGGCTTTGTCGAAATCGACACCTGCGGCTCAAACTTCGACACCGAGATCGGCGTCTGGAATCTCGACACGGGCGAACTCATCGACTTCAACGACGACGCCGCAGACAACGGCGGCGGCTCGGCGTGCGACGGCTCGCTCCAGAGCTACCTCAGCATGCGACTGCCCACCGGACGCTACGCCCTCTCCGTCAGCGGCTTCGGCACCGAGTTCGATGAGGGCTTCGCCGCCATCACCACCAACAACTCCAATAGCGGCAGCATGACCGGCTCGGTCAACGGCGTCGGGATCGCCGACACGGTCAGCGCAGGCGGCGAGGTCGAGTGGTACACGTTCGATGTCGTCGCGCTCCCCGCCGGCGCGATCTCCGATGGCGAGCCGGACTGCTTCCCGGGCTACGTCGATACTACCAACGGCGGCTGCTTCAACGGCGGCGACTTCGGTAGCCTCAGCCTCGGGCAGACCATCAACGGCAGCGCGGGGCCCGTCGAGCAGGACTGGTACGAGGTCGTGATCACCGAAACGTCCGGCTATACGCTCTCCATCGAATCCGAAACAGAGGTCGCCTTCGGCTTCGCGGCACAGACCGTTTCGGGCGTGCCCGGTTGCGCCAATGTGCTGCCATTTATCTCGGGCCAGACCGCGCTGGCATTCACGCCGATGTCATTCTCCGGCACGCTCAACCCGGGCACCTATTACATCGAAGTCTTCGGCACCACAAACTCGGAGTGTGGCGGCGACTACACCCTCAGCTTCCGCCCGCAGATCCCCAACTGCCCTCCCGGCAGCTACCAGGAACAGGAGCCCGTCCCCTTCGACAACTTTGTCAGCCTCGCCGGCGGCACCAACGACGCCTGCCTCTACGGCAGTCTCTCGCCGGAAGACGTCAGCCTCGGCGATACCATCTGCGGCACAACCGGCACATACTACGAGAATTCGTTCGCTGAAAACTTTGGGGATGTTGATACTTACCGATACACGCTCACCGAGCCCACCGTGGTCGAAGCTCAGGTGATCTCAACAAGCAGTCTGACCATGCTCGGAAATACGATCCCCCTCCCGGCGGCCGATTATTGCGATATTATAACGGGTGGTCGTCCGGCGGCTTACTCAACCCCCGGTCAGACCGCCACCTTGCGTCACGCACTCCAGCCAGGTGATTACGTCTTTAGTGTCTTCAACAATCCCTTCGCAACCTCCGGTACTGCTTCGGGCACGCCCTACCTCCTGAGCATCAACGAGTACGCCTGCAAGGCCGACACCAACCTCGACGGCAACGTTTCACCCGCCGACTTCAGCGCCTGGGTTGCCGCATACAACAGCCAGAGTGTCATCTGTGACCAGAACGACGATGGTGTCTGCTCGCCCGCCGACTTCTCCGCCTGGGTGAGCAATTACAACGTCGGCTGCCCGTAATCTGACCTGAGACCACAACCGCTCCTCATGCCTGCAGGCCCTACCGGGTCTGCAGGCAATTTCATCAAACGGATACACCTCAATATGAGTACTCAGATTCCAGCTCAGAAAGCCGTGTATATACCAAACAGGCGGTGGGCACATAACCGCAAGTGGTGTCCGACAGCGAGTTATCATCGCGGAACAGGTTCTCGGTCACGCTGCCATCGGCATTCTCTCAGTACACTCGGCTCCATGCCTGAAGACGTGCCGCAAGTTGGAGAGATCACAGGCCTGCTCCAGGTTGTCCGCGAGGGGCTCTATCCTCGCCAGGCCGAGGCCAAGGTCGTCGATCTTGCCTACGAAGAGATGCGACGCATCGCCGGCGCGATGGCGGGCCGAAACCATGGCGGCACACTGAACGCCACCGCGCTTGTCCACGAAGCCTGGCTGAAACTCAACGGCAACCTCGGGCAAGTCAACGACCGCTGCCATTTCCTGGCGCTCGCCGCCCGCGCCATGCGACAGGTGATGGCCGACGCGGCCCGCGCCAAATCCAGCCAGAAACGCGGCGGCGACCAACTCCGATTCACGCTCCACGACGCGGATGGAGCACAGAACACAAACGAAGTTGACCTCGCCGATCTCCACGAAATCCTCGAAGGCCTGCGCAGCCGGTACGCGCGGCAAGCCGAAGTATTCGAACTGCGAGCGTTCGGATCGCTGACCTTCCGCGAGATCGGCGACTTTCTGGAGATCTCAGAAAGCTCCGCGAGACTCGACTGGCAATTCTCACGAGCCTGGATCCGCTCGGAACTCAACGGCGAGAACAACTCCAACCCAAACAGCACGATCAAGGGTGCTCACTGATGCAGCCAGAACACCCACCGTCTCTTCTCGACGCGTTCGCAAAGGTCATGTCCGTCCCGCCGCAGAGCCGGGACTCGGTCATCCATGAAGTGTGCGGCTCAGATATCTCCATGCGCGATCAACTCGCCCGCCTCATCGCCGCCGCTGATACTTCTGTAGGTGGGGATGACCCGCTCAGCGACGCTGCGATCGACGGCCGCAGACAGTCACTCGAGAGTGTTGAAACACCGAATACAACCGCAGTGAACCCCGGAACTTCAATCGCGGGCTACGAGATCCACTCCCTCCTCGGCGAGGGTGGCATGGGGGCGGTGTACCTTGCAACACAGCGCAAGCCTTCACGGCAGGTGGCGCTTAAAGTTCTCAAAGCCAGGTTTCCAACCGACCGCTTGCTCCGGCGGTTTGAGCTCGAAACCGAGACACTCGGCAAGCTCCGCCACCCAGGCATCGCACAGATTTATGAAGCGGGAATCCACGAGGGGCAGCCATTCTTTGCGATGGAATACGTCGATGGTCTGCCCGTCACCGAGTACACCAAACACCACCAACTCGGCACGCGAGACAAGCTCAAACTCATCGCAAAGATTGCCTCGGCCGTCCAGCACGCGCACCAGCACGGCATCATCCATCGCGATCTCAAGCCCGCCAATATTCTCGTCACGGAGCTCAGTGTTGATGATCAGTCCCAGCTGAGCGGACAACCCAAGGTACTTGACTTCGGCGTCGCAAAGCTCACCGAATCCGATGTCGCGGTCACGACACTCCAAACCGATATCGGCCAGATCATCGGGACAATTTCCTACATGTCTCCCGAGCAGGCCGCCGGCGACCCGTCTCAAGTAGATACGCGTTCCGATGTCTATGCGCTCGGCGTGATCGCATACGAAATCCTGACCGGCAGTCTTCCGCTCGACCTCACAGGTCGGCTCGTCCACGAGGCCGTCCGGATCATCCGCGAAGTCGAGCCCACAAAGCTTAGCGCCACAGACAGATCTCTCAGGGGCGATGTCGAAACCATCATCGCTACGTCACTCGAGAAGGATCCGTCGCGGAGATACGCATCATCCGCCGCGTTCGCCAGCGACATCGAGCGGTATCTCAACGATCAGCCCATTCTCGCCAAGCCCGCCAGCGCGCTGTACCAGTTCAAGAAGTACAGCAAACGGCACCGCCAAGTCGTTGTGGGTGTGGCGGTGAGCTTTGTACTTCTTGTGGCGGGCCTCGCCGGCACCACAGCGTTCGCGCTGCGTGCAGAAAGTGCTCGCGCAGATGCGACGCTTGCCAACGAAGAGACCACCGCAGCTCTGGCAGCCGAGAAAGAACGGACCGATCAGCTCGAATCCGTCGCGAAATTTCAGGAGGATCAACTCGCAGCAATCGACGCGATGACCGTCGGGCATCACTTCCGCGAGGAACTCCTCAAACGCCTTACCCCGAACGCAGAAGTTCTCCAGCGAACACCCGAAGAGCTTGTTCAGGGTATCGATTTCACCGGTGTCGCGCTCGATGTTCTCAAGCAAGACATGTTTGAAGAGAGCCTGGAAGCCATCGATGCGGGCTTTGCCGACCAGCCTCTGATTCAGGCGCGTTTGCTCCAGTCTTTCTCGCAATCGGCTGAGCGTGTGGGCCTCATGGAACTGGCCATCGATGTGCAGCGCCGAACACTCGAGATCCGTGAGCGAGAACTCGGCCCCGATCATCCCGATTCGATCAGCGCTCAGAACAATCTGGGCTTGCTCCTCCTCAACACAGGCCAGTTTGATGAGGCAGAGGATCTTCTCACTACGGCGCTCGAGCAGAGCAGATATGTCAAAGGCGATGCAAACATCGAGACACTCAGCGTGCTCGACAACATCGGGCTCCTCATGCTCCAACTCGGACGATTCGAGGAATCCGAGGCATATCTTCGTGACTCACTCGACGGCTACAGGAAACTACTCCAGTCCGAAGCGCCAGAACTTCTGGCTGCGATCAACAATATCGCCAGCGCATACCAGACCAAAGGCGACTACGCGACAGCCGAACAGTACTTCCGCGAGGCCTACGAAGGCAACAAGCGAGTGCTCGGTCCCGACAACGCCAAAACGCTCAGCTCGGCCAATAACATTGCTGTCAATCTCAAAAACCAGGGCAAATACGACGAAGCCGAGCCGTTCTATATTGAGGCGTACGAAGGCCGCCGTCGAACACTTGGCGACGATCACCCGCGAACAATCCGCGCACTGAACAATCTCGGCGGCTATTACCGCGCCCTCAAGCAGTTTGAGAAATGCGAAGAGGTCTACCGGGTATCACTCGAGCAATACCGCAGGATCAACGGCAACAACCACCCCGATACCATCATCGGCATAAGCAACTACGGCGTCGTCTTGCGTGATCTGGGCAGGGTGGAAGAAGCAGAGGTCCTCGGCCGTGAGGCTGTCGAACTCGGCAAAGATACATTCCCGCCGGGCCACTGGATTGTGGCCGCGTTCATGCTCCAGCACGGCGACACGCTCTGCACACTCGCAAGGTATGACGAAGCGATGCAGGAAGCAGAAGCCGCCCATCAGATCATGCTTTCAACGTTCGGAAAAGACCACCCGAACACACAAGGCACAGTTACACTCATGGAGCGAATCACCCGTGAACAAGAAACGCCCGCAAACGATTCGTAAGTTCGTCACTTCATCGGGCTTGCAACACACCGAGCAAAACCTCGCATGATCTCCTCGGCTATCAGAGCACGACATCTATCTCGCCCGGCGTGGCAATAATCACGCGATCACGATCGTCGCCCGCCGCCTGCAACAACCGCTTCATCGGCTCTTCCATCGGCTCATCCGAAAGCGGAAAGGTCGAGTGGTGAACGGGCAAGAGATACCGTGCGCCCGACGCCAGGAACATCCGCCACGCCTGCTCGGGTGTCGCGTGCATGTGCTCCCACGGGTCATACGCACCGATCCCAAAGACCGCCAAATCAAGACCTTCCATATCATCAAATGTATTCGTCTCGGCTGTATCCCCTGCCAGCAGCACACGCATCCCGGCCCGCTCGATGCAGTACGAGCACGCACCCCGCCGGCGGTCAAGCCACGTCCTGGCGCCCCAATGTCTCGGCTGGACTGCTTCGATCGTTGCCTCACCATGCGTGAGCGTCTCTCCCGGCCCGAGCTCGATCACAGCCCCAAAGCCCTTCGGGATCAGCCGACGGCATCGCGGCGGCACAACCACTGTCGTTCGCTCATCCACAAGCGCTTTGAGCGTCGGCCGATCCAGATGATCAAAGTGCGCGTGCGTAATGAGCAGCACATCCAAGCCACGCAGCGATCCCGCATTCAGCGGTGGGGGGGCGAGCCGGCTTAGGCCAACGGTCCTCTTGCCAAGCCGTGGGCCGATCCGGTCGGAAAGAACCGGGTCCACAGCCACAACCGTGTCATGAAGCCCGACGACAACTGAGCCGTGACCGAGCCAGCACGCAGCAAGCCCCTTGGGCGACAACTCCGCAAGCACATCCCGAATCGGCGCACCGATCGGATGAGGTTTCTTTAATAACGAAGAAACGATCTCAGGCGGGTAGCGCCGCAGGGCCGACCGCACAGCCTTGGTCGTGTGCTTCACCCGGCCCGTCCGACGAGGCTCGTTCTCGTTGCGTCGAGGTAGCATCTTCAAATAGTAGTACACTACAAACCATGGAACCCTTCTTCACCTGGACCGCGCTCGGATCGATCCTGATACACATCGCGATCGTCGGCGGCCTCTCCATCCGTGTACTCAGCAAACGCAAACCTACGGGAGTCTCCACGGCGTGGATCGTCCTGGTCTTCTCCTTCCCAATCTTCGGCGCATTCATGTATGTCCTCGTCGGCGAGACATGGCTCAGCGGCAGGCGCACCAAAAGAACCGCACTCGCCGCCAAGCAACTCGGTGGCCCCATCCGCGAACTCGACAAACGCTTCGGCGCCGTTCTCGACGAACACCACCCCGCGGCCGAAGCCATCGCCAAACTCGGACGCGCCTCCGGCATGAGCGCACCACTCGGCGGCAACGATATCCATATCCTCGGCAACCCAAACGACTGCTTCGCGCAGCTCATTCAAGATATCGACAACGCCGAGCGGTGCTGCGACCTGCTCTATTACATCTGGTACCCCGGCGGCCGAGTCCATGCCGTCGAGGATGCACTCATCCGCGCCAGCAAACGGGGCATCGCCTGCCGTGTCCTCGTCGATGCGCACGGCGGCAAAGAATTTCTCGACAGTCCCTACAGCGAACGCCTCACCGCCGCCGGCGTCCGCGTCCGGACGTCACTGCCCGTCAACTTCTTCCGCGCCTCGCTCCACCGCGTCGATATCCGCAACCACCGCAAGCTCGCCGTCATCGACGACAAAGTCGCACACGTCGGCAGCCTCAACATGGCCGACCCCGATTACTTCAAATCAAACGAGGGCTACGGCAAATGGGTCGATCTCAACGCCCGCGTCACCGGACCCGCCGCCGCCACCCTCGGCGATCTCTTCGAAGCCGACTGGGCCATGGATACCGATGACCCATTCCGAAGCGAAATCAACGTCAAAACGACCGAACGCACCGGCACGCAAATCGTTCAGGTCGTCCCCTCCGGCCCGGGCCAGCAGCCAAAGGCTCTCTACCACATCCTCACCGCCGCCGTCTTCGGCTCCCAGCAAACCCTCACGCTCACAACGCCGTACTTCATCCCCGACGAGGCCTTCGTCGCGGGCCTCATCGGCGCTGCGCTCCGCGGCGTTGATGTCACCGTTGTCGTCCCCGCCAAAGTCAACGGCCCACTCGTCCGCTACGCCAGCAAGGCCTACTACGACGACCTCCTCGAAGCCGGCGTCAAAGTCTGCCTCTACGACAAAGGCCTCCTCCACGCCAAAACGATCACCGTCGACGATGACGTCGCCATCATCGGCACCGTCAACATCGACCGCCGAAGTTTCTGGCTCAACTACGAGCTCAGCCTCATCCTTCACGGCCACGACGCCGTCACTTCCCTCCGCGCCCTTCAGAACCAGTACATCGCAAACAGCACCCTCCTCACCGACTCCCCTTGGACGCACCGAAGCCCCATGAGAAAGCAAGAGTAACAAATAGTACTAGACCTGCACACCCCGTAGAACTGGAGGAATTATTAGTATTAATTGTTGATACTCTAGGAGTAAGTGTATTCATGAGATGTGCGTGGAGTTCGTCAAGAGCTTTTGGCGCTGATTGAACAATTTGTTCCCGTTCTCTCGGGTTTGGGTTAGTATGTGTGGAAATTATTGCAAGTTTGGTAGCTTCTTCGACATCATCATGACTCAGATTGTCAACCTTATGAATCTTATATGGCCAAGTCATGATGCCGGGTTCTCTGCTCATACGCATTATAAACCCAATATGAACAGAACGCCTGCTTGAGTCTTGATTGAAGAAACTCCATGCAGAATCATCAAGAGTGTCAAGTAGCGTATTCCTGAAAGTGATTGCATTATTCTCATCAAAATGAGAATTAGCTATATGAAGAGCCCATATGGTTGCCACGCATTCTAAATCATCTTGCTTGCCCAGATGCTCAGCCTGCTTTAGGAATAAGTAAATCAGTTGCGCAGTATTGGTTGCTAGTATTTGCATATTAGAGCCTATGATAACAAAAAACATGCGGTGCTATAAAACTAAGTATGAATCTAATTGTACAAATATTTTTATGTATTAACACGAATTAGTTAGTGTGTATGCGCGTTGAAATCACGCGTTTGCATTCTGTTGGCTGACTTAATGCCGATCGGTACAACTTAGCCAGTCAGTATACAAATAGGGACTCGCGAATTGACGCAAGTCCCTTTGAAACAAGAAATAGCGGGGGCACCATATGGTAGGTAGGAGATGGTCTTGTTTTGGGTTTGCGGGGTTGCTGAATGCGCATTTGGAGGGCTTTACGATGTCCGAAATGTCCGCATTTCAAGCTTGTGAGAGTGCGTAGGTCCAATAAAAATATATTTTAGGCGCGATAAGATCGATTTTGATCGATCTACAGCATGTCCGCCCTTCTGAACCCGGACATATGGGTTCGAGCTATTTGGAAGGCTGCCTCACTAGCCTTGTTTACCGACCAGTTCAGGCTCTTGCGTGTATCGGATTGCGGCGGGTGCCAGGACCTCTGGGTTTGCCGTATGGATGACCTAGCTTCCCAGATGTGTTGATACCCATGCCCTATCGCTCATCAAATTAGAGAGAGTAGGTTCTGTGGGCAAACGCACCTCTAGCCGATGATGTGGAGAGGAGATCGAGACCGGAGGTCTCGCCATGCCAAGTCAAGCCCTCGCCTTCTCCGTCTTGAATTCACCATCTCAAGCCGCTCGTCCATCCGATTGCGGCGGTGTCCCTGATCCCGCTCACGCCGCAGAGTACATGCGGATGTCGACTGACCATCAGCAATACTCGATCGAGAATCAGCGCGATGCGATCGCCCGCTACGCAGAGCAGCGGGGCCTCAGGGTGGTCCGTACGTACGTTGACAAGGGCCGGAGCGGATTGAGCCTCGAAGGGCGCAAGGGGCTCGGGGCTCTGCTGAACGATGTGACCTCAGGCCGGGCGGATTTCTGCACGGTGCTTGTGTACGACATCTGTCGGTGGGGTCGGTTTCAGGACTGCGATGAGAGCGCCTGCTACGAGTTCTTGTGCAAGCGAGCGGGTATCGCGATTGAGTACTGCATGGAGCCGTTTACCAACGACAGCTCGGCCATGTCCTCAGTCGTCAAGGCCCTCAAGCGGGTGATGGCCGGTAAGTACAGCCGTGAACTCTCGGACAAGGGATTCGAGGGCAAGTGCCGCCTGATCCGGGAGGGCTATCGGCAGGGTGGCATCGCTGGCTATGGGCTGCGGCGGATGGTCGTTGATGCCCAGGGGCGTCCCGGGGCGCTGCTTGAGGACGGGCAGTACAAGAACCTGCAGACAGATAGAGTCGTATTGGTGCCCGGGCCGGAGTGTGAGATCAGGAATGTGCGGTGGATCTTTAAGCAGGTGGCGCACCACAACGCGCAGCCGAAATGGATCGCTCGGTCACTCAATGAGCGGGGTGTGCCCAGCAGACGCAAGAAGGAATGGACGGGCCCGAACGTGGTTGGCATCCTCCGAAACGAGAGGTACATCGGCAATCTCGTGTTCAACAAAGTGTCTGTCAAGCTCAAGGGGCCAACCGTGCGCAACGCACCGGACCGCTGGGTGCGGACCGACGGGGCCTTCGTGGGGATTGTCGATCCCAAGCTGTTCTGGGAAGCACAGCGGGTTATGGCAACATGGTCAAGGCGAATCGCCAACGATACGGCGTTGGAGTTGCTGCAACAGCTGTACGACCGGCACGGCACACTGTCGGCGGATCTCATCAATCAGACCGCCGGGATGCCCGGGAGCGTTTTCTATGAGCACCGCTTCGGCGGATTAATCAACGCCTACAGCCTCGTGGGCTTCAAGCCGGGCAGGGATTACGAGTTCCTCGATGGTTATGCGAAACGCCGTCGTCTCCTTCATGTTCTGCGCCGGAAGGTGACACGAGGCTGCGAAGCAAATGGGCTCGCCGTTGAGCTCGAGAGGAGAGTCGTACAAGTCCTGGGTGGGCGCGTTCGGACCGCCGTGCTCCTGGGC